>CAZODM010000012.1:0-37772 GCA_964578585.1 uncultured Desulfobacterales bacterium
TATTTTTTGTGGGTGTTTATCTTCCTCGTACAGGTGGAGTGCCAATCAACACTCATAAGATGATTTTATCTTTAATTAATAAAGGAGTAGATGTAAGGGTTTTTGCACCACATGAGAAAGGAGATACAGATATAAAGATTCCTTATATGGTTTATAGATACCATAGGTCTCCTATAAAACACTTCTTGTCTAGAAGTCATATTTGGGGACTATATAACATAAAAAGGAGCTGGAATTTTGATATAATACATTGCCATGGAATTGACCCTGCTGGTTATTGTTCAGCCTTTTTTAAAAGACTCACAGCTATCCCTTATGTACTTACCTTAAGAAAAAGTGATATTTTTAAAGAAGAAAGACATTTTTTTCATAAGCGAAGAAATAAAAGAGCTAAAATAGCTTTAGTAAATGCGGATAAGATAACAGCTATTAGTAGTAAAATTTTTGATATCTTGGTAGATGGTGGAATAAATCCTTCTAGGATAATAAAGATCCCTCATGGTATAGATCCTAGTCCATATGAATTAGCTAAACCTATTAAATGGCCAAGACCATATATATTATCTGTAGGACGATTAGTTAAATTTAAGGGGTTTGATCTTTTAATAAAGGCATTTTATGAAGTTAGCCAGTTATATCCTTCATTAGATCTAATTATAATCGGTAAGGGTCCTAAGGAGCCGGAATTAAAAGAAATTATAAATAAATTAAATTTAACAGATAAAGTACATTTAGTAGGTGAAAAAAGGGGAGAAGAAAAATATGCTTTTTATAAGGGGGCTCTTTTTTATGTATTTCCTTCCTATCCAGGTCGAGAAGGATTTCCTAATGTTATTCTTGAGGCAATGTCTGCCAATTTACCGATTATAGCTACTAGAGTAAGTGGAGCAGAAGATGTTGTTATAGACGGGGTAACAGGTTATCTAATACCACCTAATGATAAAAATATGCTTGTTACCAGGATGTTATATCTATTAACTAATCCAGATAAAATAAAGCCATATAGGATTAAACAGGCATTAGAAAAGTATAAATTAGAAACTATTATTTCACTTTACATTGATGTCTATAAGTCATGTCTTTTTAAAAAGATTTAGATTTACATTGTTAACTGGCTTAATATATTAAGCCAGTTTATTTGAGTATTATATTTAATCCATTGCCACATAAAGTTAGTATGATTAAATAGATATAATCTAGAATATTTTTGATTTTGATTGAATGTCCGATGATAATATTTGATATAATTTTTTAATAAATTAATAGTTTGTGTTATTAAATAATTAGCTTTTTTATTATAACCAATTTTTGATAACCATTTTGCATAGAAAATTTTAGCAGCAAGATTTGATGGATAGTTTTTAATAAATATATCAAAAGAGGCAATTGCTTCGTCTATTTGTTTCTTTTGAGTGTATAAGATAGAAAGTAGAAGACTTAACGATTCATTTGGACCATAGTCTTTTAAAAGATCAATCAGTTCAGTAGTTGTTAATGATGAAACAAGTTGTGGATTTTGCATAGCTCTTTTAGGAGTAGGCAGTATATGATTAGACAATCTAATATTGTCAAAAATAGATAGTTTGATCTTAGGATCTAATATTTTTAAGCCTATCTTTTGAGCTTTTGCATCTATATCCATCCCCTCTTCTTGATATAAATAGTAGAGGGTTTTTCTGCCCAAAATATTATTAGGTTCATCTGTTAAAATATCAGAGAGTATAGAAAAGGCCGATCTAAAATAGCCTGATCTTACAAGTGCTAACGCCCTTATAATATCAAAATCTCGGGTCCAAAAGATTGGAATATCTTTAGGAAAGTATATCTTTAACTGTTTTATGTCTGCATTTTTGGCAAAATACTTACAAATTGTAAGTCTAAGTTTAAAGTTATTAGGTACAACTTTTATTAACAATAGGGTATCATTTAATAAATCATTGTCATTTGTCTTTTGATCAATATATATAATTCTATTAGCTGACCATAAACTATGGCTTATTAGCCATGTATTAATACATAGCTTTCGAGAGAAATTTTTATATCCTTGTTCATAGACTTTAGTTATAATTTTCGGTATTATTAAACTTTCTGGAGAGATTGATATTATTTTATTTGATAAGTTAAATATAGTTTTAATATTCTTTTTATTAATACCATTACTTATCTCTATAGATAAGAGTGACTTTAATAACTCTATATCATTAGGATAAAATGATAATAAATTATTGATAAGTTCTCTAGCTTTATTAAATTGTTTATTTTTTATATATATTTTTATTAATATTTTTTGATCATTAGTTGATATAAAAAATCTTGGCAAGATATCTTGATTAAGTAATGATAATGCCTTTTGATATTGTTTAGTAAAATAGTATAATTTTATTAGGGTAAATCTTGTATCAGGATCTGGTCTTATAGAAAATATTTGATTATATATATCAAGTGCAGGTTTATAAAGTCTAAATAATAGATATATCCTACCAATAAACCTAAGTGATTCTAAATCTTTTGGATATAGATCAAGTAGTGATTCAAACGTGTTTAATGCCTTTAGATATTCTTGATTAGCAAAATATAGTCTTGCAAGTCTTCTTTCTAAGAAAGGATCATTTTTTTGCTGTAGCCATGTCTCAAGTGCCTTTATAGCATCACTTTCATCTCCATCCATTAAATATAATCGTATTAGTTGTCGTTGTGCCCATTTTTCATTATTAGAATTTATATTGTGTTTAAGATATAAATTTAGTATTTTAGCTGCCTTTTTTATTTTGTTGTTTTCTATAAGACAGAGTGCATAGTGTTTTAAGAAATTAGGATCATTTTTAAAGTAAGATTCTATTTTTTTAAAATATATTAGTGCACTTTGATCATCTCCTAATGCTTGAAGACAATATGAAAACATCAAATTCAGATTTTTGTTTTTAGGATTTATTGCCTTTGCTTTTGTTAGATAATTTAAACACAACTCAAGGTCATTTTGAATAAAGGCTATATTTGCAAGCTGTAAATAGATATAAAAGATAGAATTATTGTCGTGTTTTTTGTTAAATTTATTAATTAGATCCAAATATATTTTTTGAGCACGATCATATTGGCCAAGTTCTACTAATAAATCAGCAAGCAACAGTCTAGCCTTTAATTTATGGGGCCATACTTCTAGATATTGTTCTATCAAATTTACTGCTTGGACCTTTTGTCCTGTTTTTGCAAGTAGTTGAGCAAGTTCCCATTTTGCTTGTATTAGCCCTGGTCTTTGGGTTAAGAGCTCTTGATAAAGGGCAATGGCACCTTGTAGATCTCCTTGTTTAGCCATTTCTCTTGCCCGATTCCATATAAGCTGCCAAGCAGGAGTTACTTGTTGAGGTCCAATTTTTACTTTAGAACCAGGTATTTTTTGGATTGGAAGAGGTACTTCTGGTTTATTTTTAACATTTTGAGAGATTAAAAAAGTCTCTGCATGAGAGGATATACTAATACCTAGTATAAAGACTATGATAGCAAAAGTAGAAAATATATGTTTAAAAGATATGCGTCTTTTTTTAGTTGTTTTTAGTTTTACTTGAAGCCTTGGATCTAATGCATCTCTTAATCCTTCACCTAAGAGGTTAAAGCCCAGTACAGTTATAAGAATTGCAAGCCCTGGGAATACAGATAGCCACCATGCTATTTCTAGATTATCTTTACCTGCTGTTAACATATTGCCCCAGCTTGGAGTTGGAGGCTGTACCCCAATACCTAAAAAACTTAGTGCACTTTCTGTTAATATGGCAGCACCAACTCCAAGGGTTGCTGAGACCAAAATAGGGGCTACTGCATTAGGAAGTATTTCAGAAAATATGATTCTTGTAGGTGACATGCCTACAAGTCTTGCAGCCTTTACGAAATCTCTCTGTCTTAGACTTAAAAATTCTGCTCTTACAAGCCTTGCAACTCCCATCCAGCTTGTAAGACCAATCACAACCATAATATTTATAATAGAAGGCTGTAAAAATGCTATTACAGCCATTATTAAAAATATGGTGGGAAAACAAAGCATCACATCTACAGCCCTCATTATTAAAGCATCTATCCAGCCTCCAAAATAGCCTGCTATGGCACCGAGGATTGTCCCTACAGCGGTAGAAAGGCCTACAGCTACAAGTCCAACCATAAGAGAAATCCTCGCACCATAGATAATACGCGATAGGCAATCTCTACCAAGCGCATCTGTTCCAAATAGGTGAGCCCAACTAGGAGGTTCAAGTATATGATAGGTGTCTATTTTAAGTGGATTGTAAGGGGCAATCCATGGGGCAAATATAGCAACAAGCACAAGTAATCCAACTATTGTAGCTCCAGTTAAGGCAAGAGGATTTCTTGAAAATCTTGCCCAAAATATACCCATTTAGCCTTGTCCTCCACTCCTTATACGAGGGTCAGCAAGTGCATAACATACATCTGCAATAAGATTTCCTAATAGAGTTAAAATAGATACAATAACCAAGTTTCCCATTAATACTGGATAGTCTCTAGACATAACACTAGTCCACATGAGCTGTCCAATACCTGGTATAGCAAAGATTGATTCAAATATTACACTTCCACCTATAAGTGTTGGTATAGAAAGTCCTAAAATAGTAATTAGAGGAAGAAGAGCATTTCTTAATGCATGTTTATATATAACATGTCTCTCTGGAAGTCCTTTTGCCCTTGCTGTTGTTATATAATCTTGTCGTAATACCTCTAACATAGAAGATCTTGTATATCTAGAAAGCCCGGCTAGTCCTCCTATAGCAGATACAAACACGGGTAAGATTAAGTGTTTAGTCCAATCCCATAGCTTTTGCCAAAATCCCATGTGCTGATAACCAATTATACTATGTAGTCCAGAGATAGGAAGCCAGCCTAGTTTTACGCCAAAGAGTAACATCAAAAGCAGTGCCACCCAAAAAGATGGGGCAGCATATCCAATGAATACTAAGACAGTAGTGATTTGGTCAAAAAGGCTTTGATGCCTTACTGCAGCAGCTACTCCAAGAGGGATAGAAATAATCAGTATTACAATTAGTGAAAGCCCATTTATAAGTAATGTAACAGGAAGGCGTTCTTTTATTTTGTCCCACACAGGACGTCTATCTGGTGCAAATGATCTGCCAAGGTCAAGGTGACAAAGACCTTTAAACCAAAGCCAGTATTGGACATATAGTGGTTTATCAAGTCCATATTCTTTAATAAGACGTTCTCTTACCTCAGGAGTCATTTTGGGATTAAAATTGCTTTGTACTGTTACAGGACCTCCGGGGGCAAGGTGCATTACAGCAAAGGATATAATGGTTATCCCTATAAATGTAGGGATCAACATTAATATACGTCTTATAATGTATTTAAAAAGGGCCATACCTATAGTTCGCTTATGTATTTTCTTTCGTTTTTAGGCACCCACCACCTAATAAAATTATAGGTTATTCCTGCAGGGGCAGGTTTTATACCATGAAATCTTTTGTGGATAATAGGAAGTGCCATTGGTACATATAAAAATGTATAAGGTTGGTCTTCCGCCAATATTTCTTGGAACTTAAAATATATCTCTTTTCTCTTTTCTTTATTAAAGGTACGTCGTCCTTCTACCAACAACTTATCTACTTGAGGATTTTTATAACCTATAAAGTTAAGCTGTCCTGGTTTTGTCTTTGATGAGTGCCATACATCATATAAATCTGGATCTTCTCCTGTTGTCCAACCAAGGATTACTGCTTCAAAACGGTGTTTGTTTATAAAATCATTTATGAATGCTGTCCACTCAATAGTTCTTATATTCATCTTTATACCAACTTGGCTAAGTCTATATTGTATAATTTCTCCAGTTTTTTCTCTAAGAGAATTGCCTTGATTTGTAAGGACTGTAAAGATAAATTTTTTGCCGTCTTTTTCTAATATTCCATCTCCATCTATGTCTACCCAGCCAGCTTCCCTTAATAAGGCTTTAGCCTTTTGTGGATTATAAGGATAGCGTTTTACATGTGGATTATAGTACCACGCATCAGGTTTATAGGGACCAGTTGCAATAACTCCGTATCCTAATAATACCCCTCGTATGATTTCTTCTTTATCTATTGCATAGGAAATAGCCTGTCGTACTCGTCTGTCCTTAAATAAGGGTAGCCTTAAATTATAGCCCAGATATGTATAAGAAAATGAGAGATATTTGTATTTTTTAAAGTTTTCTTTAAAAAACTTTGTATTTGTTTGCCTTGCATATTGGATTGGAGAAAGCCCCATCCAATCTATCCCACCTGTCTTTAATTCAAGAAACATGGTAGCAGGGTCTGGGATTACCCTCATTACATAACGATCAAGATATGGTCTGCCTCTAAAGTATGTAGGATTTTCAACTAATTCTATACGCTCTTGTGTTACCCAACTTTTTAGTTTAAATGGACCAAGACCTACAGGATGTCTTGCAAGAGGAGTTTTGGTGATATCCTTTCCTTTAAGAAGATGTCTTGGTAAGACTACTATATCTCCCCATGAACTTAGGGCAGGAGCAAAGGGCTGTTTATATGTTACTCTAAATGTATAAGGATCTAAGACCTCTGCCTTTTTTACCTCCATAAAGTCTCCTGCATAAGCAGTGGGAGTCTTTGGATTTGTTATGGTTTTAAAGCCAAACAGGACATCATAAGCAGTAAAAGGGGTTCCATCTTGCCATCTTACGTTTTTATGTAAATAGAATGTTATAACAAGTCCATCATCTGAGATTTTCCAGCTTTTAGCTAGATCTCCCACTAAGTTTAAGTCTTTATCATATCGTACAAGTCCAGCATATATTAGATCAGCTATAGAGGCAGAGGTTGCATCTGTTGCAAGCATTGGGATTAGATTAGATGCATCACCAATAGAGCCTTGTACAATAGTACCTCCATAAGGAGGATGTCTAAGACTAGTTAGTTTTTTTATTGGTTCTGCTTTAGCATTTAATTGCCTTAAAACTAGATAAGCTCCAGAGGCAATTCCAAACTTTAAAAAGGTTCTACGGCTAAGTAGAAGGTCTTTTATACCTTTGCTGTTTTGCATAATTTAGGTTGTTTTTTAACTCCTAGGTTAGTTTTGTAGTTTTTGCCAGCGTTTTTTTATTCCTTCAACTAAGCTATAAGGTATTTGTAAGTTGCCTTTTCCTACTCCTAATTTTATATGAGGTTTTGCCTTACCGTGATAGTCGCTTCCGCCCGTTATAATAAGTCCAAAACGTTTACAAAGGGCAATACAGTATTCTGTAAAATCTGGCGTATGCTCACTATAATAACATTCTATTCCATCAAGTCCATAGCTTACCCATCTTTCAACAAATTCATCTAATAATGTTAATGGGTTAGGATCAAGGGATATAGGATGTGCAAGAACAGCAACTCCATTTGCTGCATGTATAGCCTCTATAGCCTCTTTAGGGGTTAATATAGATTTAGGTACATAAGCAGGTCCATCTTTTTTAAGGTACTTATCAAAGGCCTCACTTACACTTTTTACATAGCCTTTTTCTACCATCATCCTTGCAATATGAGGACGACCTATTTGTCCACCTTGAGCCATTTTTTCTAGTTCATCCATTGTGATTTTAAGTCCAAGTTGGTTTAATTTTTCTACTATTTTGGGATTTCTTTGAGCTCGTGCATCTTGTACGCTTTTTAAAACACTGTGTAGTTCTTTTGAGTCTTGGTTAACATAATATCCAAGAAGATGCATGTTGCCTCTAGGTGCTAAAAGACTAAGTTCAACACCAGGGACAAGTTCAACTCCATATTTTTTACTTGCTTCTTCTCCTTCTTTAAGGCCATCTAAGGTATCATGATCTGTTATTGCTACTGCCTTAAGACCTGCCTCTTTTGCCTTTTTTATGAGTTCACTAGGACTATCCGAACCATCTGATGCAATAGTATGTGTATGAAGATCACAAAATTCACTCATAATAATGACTCCTTTTATCATTTAAATTAAAAATTCAGAAATAACCTCCATATCCTGGGTATCTCATCAGCTACTTCTGAGGCAAGATAGCCCATTGGTCCTTTTGAACTAGAAAGCATATCTGAAGCCTTACCATGTATATATACACCAAGACATGCAGCTTGCCAGCAAGAAAGACCTTGTGCAACAAGTCCTGCAATGATTCCTGTTAATACATCTCCCATACCACCTGTAGCCATACCTGCATTACCTGTAGGATTTATGGCAAAGGTCTTTGAAGGAGCAGCAATTATAGTTCTAGCACCTTTTAATACTACGATAGAGTTGCTTTTAGATGCTATTTCTTGGGCTGCCTCTATTCTGTTTTGTTGTATATCTTTACTTGTACAACCTAGAAGCCTTGCAGCTTCACCAGGATGTGGAGTTAATAGGCGAGGAACAGGGGCATTTTTTACAATGCTTAAATCTTTCCCGATAGCAGTAATAGCATCTGCATCTATAATTACAGGAATTTCAGCTCTTGTACACAGAGTTCTTGCAACATTTTGGGCACTTTCTGATAGCCCAAGTCCGGGACCTATGGCAAGGGCTTTTTTATCTTTTATAAATTCAAATATTTTTGGGAGCTCTTTATCAGAAACTTCGCCTGCTTCTGTAGATTCTACACCAAAGGTCATAGCCTCTTTTAATTTTTGCATCATTATGTGCCAAATAGAATTACAAGAGATAAGTGTTACAAGTCCTGCTCCAGCCCTAAGTGCCCCTTTACATACAAGCTCTGCAGCTCCTGCTTTCCCCTTAGAGCCAGCTAATATAGCAAGATGACCAGTAGTGCCTTTGTGTGCCTCTGGAGGCCTTTTAGGGATTAAGGTTTTTATATATTCTGCGTCTAAGAGAAAACTATATGCATCAAACCTAGAGATAGCCTCTTTAGGCATGCTTATATCTACTATTTTTAACTTACCTACATAATCTAATCCTGGATATATTAATTGTCCTACTTTAGCTAGAGCCATGGTGGCTGTAACATCAGCTTTTATACATGCGCCAAGCACCTTACCTGTATCTGCACTAAGTCCAGAGGGTATATCTACTGCTATAACTGGTTTTTGAGCTCTATTTATCTCATTAACTATAAGTGCAAATCTTCCCTCAAGAGCCCTAGTAAGACCTGTACCAAATATTGCATCAACAATTAAACCAGCATGGACTATATCCATTTTATTTTTAAAGAGATCTTCCTCAGATAAGATTTCTTTTATCTCTAGGTTAAGATTAAATAGTATATCTAAGTTTGTTTTGGCATCACCTTTAAATTTTTCTTTAGGAGCAAGTAAAAAAACTTTTGTTTTTATACCATTTATATGGAGGTGTCTTGCTATTACAAAACCATCTCCACCATTGTTTCCTGGACCTGCTACAACCAATACATAGGGAGTTAGACAGTTCATTAGATCTGTTTTTATAATATTGTATACCCCTCTACCAGCATTTTCCATTAATATAATTCCTGGAATATTAAAATCTTCTATAGTGGTTTTATCCATTTGCTGCATTATATTAGCAGTTACTATACGCATTATATACCTCCTTAGTTGCTAAAAACGTTCTTATTTCTTAAGCAATTATAATAGCATTACTATCTTAAGATAGTAAAGAAAAGAAATTTTATACTATATAAATAAATATTTAATCTTCCTGAAGGCTCTTTGAAATACTAGCTGCACATGTGAAGATGACTACTATTAACTCTATGGTTGTTCTATAAGGTATAGAGACAAGACAGTGAATAGATATTGCAAGGATTGCAGCAATACAACCTAATGCAAGTGTTTGTTTGTTGGGGTCTTGTTCTTTTTTTATGATGGGAAATAGATTATAGGCTGCTTTGAGCCACATCCAAACACATACAATAAATCCGATAAAGCCTGTTTCTAGTAATATTTCTAGATAGATATCATGTGCATGCCATGGAACAGGCACACTTCCATGTCTTTTATACCATGCTTTGGATTTTGTGGCGCTAGCCCGTCTTGCTATCCGAGAGCCATATCCCCACCCAATAAAAGGACGTTCTTTTATAAAGGCAATAACAGTTTTATAGTATAATTCTCTAATTTTTAGAGATGAGTCTTTATTAATTAGTGTTTCTGGGGATTTTTTCCAAAACATCAATCTATATTTTAATACACTATTTTTAGGTATGACTAAAAGAAGAATAAAGAATATTATTATAACTCCTAATGTTATTGTCCATAATTTCCTTTTAAAGAAAGAGATAAAGAATAATACGCTACCCAATGCTATTATAGAGGCACGTGTTCCTGTTAGGAATAAACATATAAGTTGAATAATGGATAATATAATTAAACTAAAAAAGAGATATATAATTTTATCCCTATAATAAAAAGCTAGAGCCAAAGTTATTGGTATTAATAGATCTAGATATTTAGCAAAACGGGTAGGCCAGGTAAATATACCAATAAGACGACTATATCGAAAACCGATTACAAAAAATGATAATAGTATAGCAATGATTGATGCTATAACTAATGTCCAAAGTATATAGATAAATCTATTTTTAAATCTTAAATGTTGCCAGAGAGCAAAATAGATAATTAATAGAGGAATTAAATTATGTAATATAGCTTGAAAGCTATAACTTTTAGAGACAGAAAAAAAGGAGGAAATAATTGCTATAAATAGATATACTAACAAAGGTAAATCTATTGGACCTTTAGACCATCCTTTTTTACGTACTATTACTACAGTTCCAAGAGTTATTATAACTAACAATATTGTAAATATAGTTTTTAAATAATTACCGTATTCTATTCTAAATGGGATTAAAAATATAAGGATTAATAAAGACCACCAAGATATCAATAGAAACCTATTATCTTTTGAGTTTTGCTTTTTTTTCATGTCTTTTTTGAATTTTTGATATTTCTATGTTTACTGTTTCAATAAAAAGTTCTTTTTTCATTAAAACGTCAGTCTTTTTAATATAGTTATTTATAAAAAACAAGATTGAATCTTGTGAAACAAGATTATTAATAGAAACAATAAATCTAGCTATGTCTTTTGCTCGTTCTTTTAAGGAGATTTTATTTTTAAACTTTACACTATCTAGATCAAGTAACCATAGTTTAGATTGATCTCTTTTATCAATTAATAAATTATTTGCCTTTAAATCTCCGTGAAAGATATTACGGTTATGTATATTAGCTATAAAATGAGACAAGAGTGTTAAGATATTAGTTAGATAGTTAAAATCTTTTTTAGTTAATAAATTTTGTATTTTTATGCCATCTATAAATTCTGTTAAACAGTATGATTCTATCACCATATTTATATGTCTCTTTTCAATGGCAGCAATTATGAGAGGGGTATTTATGTGTAAATCAGCTAATTTTATAGCAGTATCCAAGGCATTAAATGCTCTACTTTTACGTACTATACTTTTAAAAGTATGAAATAGACCTCTTCTGTTGTAAGATTTAAAAAAATATAATTGATTATCAATAATTATAGAAGAGGCTCTGGTACGTTTAGAATTTTTATAAACCTGAACACTATAATTAAACAGTTTATAAGGTTGCTCTAGATATATTGAAAGGTTAGTATTTAGAAAGTCTTTATATAATAAGATACGATAATTTTTTTTATTTTTAATAAATAGGTAATTCATTTATTAACTAAGAGTGATTATTAAGAATTAAGGCTTTTTTCAAAAAGATTTATCAATTGTTTTGTGTTTTTAGTAAGTTCAAAGATTGTTTCTACCTTTTTTCTACCTGTTTTACCATATAGTATTCTTTTTTGTGGATTTTTGTATAGTTCTATAATAGCATTAGCTATACCTTCTGGATCTTTAGGATGCACTAAAAGACCTGTTTCCTCATGTGATACTGCCTCAGGTATAGCTGATACCCATGTAGAGACTACAGGTAACTCCATTGCCATTGCCTCTAATATGACATTGGGGATGCCATCTCTACTATTATCAGAGGCAATAATAGAGGGTAATACAAATATGTCTGACTGATCTAAATACTCTTTTACTGTTTGGTGTGGAACAGAGCCAATAAGTTGTATTTCGTTTTGAAGTCCTAAAATGTTAATTCGCCTTTCTAGTCTTTGTCTTTCAGGGCCTTCTCCTATTATAATTAAATTAGCAGGGATGTTTCTATCTTTTAAGATTTGCATTGCATCTATGAGATAAATAAATCCCTTTTTTTCTCGTAAACGTGCTACAGAAATCAATTGTATTTTCTTATTTGATATAGTTTGTTTAGGAATAGGTTTAAATAATTTTAGGTCAATACCATGATATACCTTAAAAATTTTATGGCTTAAGTCTTGTCCATAGGTTTCTCTTAAAAAACGTGCATTATATCCCGTACAAGTAACACAGAAAGCTGAATCCTTTATCTTTTGTTCCATTTGCCATGGAGATTTAAAGATATCATTAGCATGAGCTGTAAATGAGTAGGGAATAGCCGTTAATTTAGAGATTACTCTTGCAGCTTCTGTAGAATGATATGCATAGTGAGCATGTATATGTTCAATATTATGTTCTTGAGCCCATTTTGCTAAATAAAGTGCCTGAAAGAAATGATGTGTTTTTTTACAGTAACGTTTTACAAGCATATTCCTTACGCAGGAACGATTTGTCAAAGTTGCCCACAAAAACGCCTTTAAAACTTTTAGGTTATGGGGTCTAGGTATTTCTATCGCTTCTATTTCGTTAAATGGGGCTTGTTTTAACAAGAGTTTATTTACATGAAATGCTACTAAGTAATAATCTAGATGTTGTTTTTTTGCCTGTCTTAACTCATTTAAAATAAAAGTTTCTGTAGGGACAGGGAAATGAGTTAATATATAGAGAATTGTTTTATTTTTGGTCATTTTTTATATATCTTTTATTACTTAAGTAATGAATCTGTTTTATAAATTCCTCTAAAGTAAAAGGAATATTCTCTTTTAATTCGTTAAAATAAGACCTTATAAAAATCAAACGATCCTCTTTTGAAAAACATCCAAGGTTCGGATGGTTTAATAGTGAGAGGTCTTTTAACATATATTTATTGAATTTGGTATGGGTTTTTTTGACTCTTTCTGTATCTAAGTAGAAAAAGTTTAATTTTTTTTTATCTAACAATATATTGCCAGGATGTAAGTCCCCATGGGATACAAGATGTTTGTGCATAGTAGCTATATCTTTGCCTAGGTTATAAGCTATTTGGATACGTTTTTCTCTAGGAATTTGATACTCTCTTGAATAGAGCCTTAAAGATATCCCTTCTACTTCATTTGTAATAAGTAAGATATGAGATGTCTTTTTTAATCCACGTCTATGAGCGATAGCTACGACATCTGGGGTTCTTAACCCAGCTTTTTTAATTAATAAAGATCCTTGCAGTGCTTTTTCAGCTTTTGTGTGTCTGATAGTATCCCTTATTTTATAAGAAAATTTGCTGATATGGAAAAATTTAAAATACAATCTGTAATTTTTAAAACTTACTCTTATAACCGTTGTGCTTGGAACTGTTGGTAACTTTTTAGTAAGTATATTAGATTGGCTTAATAACTCACGAGGTGACATTCCCATTAATTTTATTAGATCACTATTTTCCCACTTATTTTGTACAATTATATTTAATGTATTGGTCTTTAGTATATGAAATCCAGCTTCTTTTAAAAGATTGTTCATATAGACTACAGTATGTCCTCTTTTTTTAAGATATCAAACATTTCATTAAATCTATGGATATAAGTGTGTCTTTCTAATACTTTTTTTTGTCCACATTGAGCAATAGAATTTCTTTTTTGTTCATGTTGTAAATAATATCTAATCTTATCTATCATTTCATCATAGTCTTCAAATATTTCAATTTCTTTTCCTGGAGTGAAAAGTGTTTCTATTCCTTCTACTTTTTGACACATATAAAAGGCTCCACAACAAAGGGCCGTATAGATTCTTACACTCATAGATAATCTTACATCTGGATATGAATCTCTTGATAAAAATATTTTACTAGCCTTAACAACTTTGGAGAAACTTTCTAAGTATACAAACCTACCTCCATAAGATTTGCATACTTTTGAGAGTAAAAAAGGTATTTCTTTTAGTTTTCTTGCAGGTTTTGGTCCCCACCATTTTAGTTTAAAACCAGCATCTATAACCTTTTTCAGCATTTGTCTGCGTGGCTTGTATTGAGGTAATCCACATAGTGTGCCAATAAATGTTACCTCAGAACCATAATATTTAATATCTTTTGCTGTTAGTTTTATATCTGGGAAAAAATTTGGATTTACAGCTTGCGTAAGCCATGCAATTTTTTTGACTCCATTTTTTTTATAATCTTCAATACGTCCTTCACTCATTGTAAAAAAGAAGTCACATACCTTCCCCAATTTTACTATATGTTTTGGAGGATAAACAGGATCAGGAAACCATATTACAAATGGCGTCCCTTTTTTCTGTATCTTTTTTATTATTTCGGGAGTAATGCCTTCAGCCTTTGTGGCTAGAGCTAATTTATAGTTACATGTCTCTAGGAATACAGGTAGAGATGATATTTGACTAGGAGTATCTATACAATCTACATGCCAGCCCATAGTTTTCAGAGCATGAGCCATATAATGACCATTATTCCATGGTTTTCTAAATTTGGTTAATAATAATATGTTAGGCATATATATTTATTACTCCTTCTATTTAAAGATTGTGTTTTTTTGTATGTCGTTCAATTTGCAATGACTTTAGATATACTATAAGAAAGATAAGATGTTTAGGTATTCTAGTTTTAGAAATATTTTTATAATTTGTCCAAAAGTATTCTATATCTTCTTTTGTTAGAAAATTTTTAGATGAGAAGAATAATTGAGCTAGATCTTTTATCTGCCATTTCAGTTTGAATAAAGGATCTTTTTTTACACGTTGTAGATCTATTATGGTTAAAGGTATCGCTTTTTTTTCTGAACTACATAAAAAATGACATAAATATAAATCTTGATGATATAATTTAAGTTGATGCATTTTACCAACAATATTAGCTATATCTTTTATAATACCTTTTTTAATTGTTTTAATAGTTTTATTTTTTGCAATCCAATCACTCAATTTAGAAGTATAGTTAACAGCTTTAGACATTACAAATGCCTTATCTTTATCTACACCTAAAGCTACAGGGATAGGAGCAGGTATATTATTATTTAAGAAATCCCACATTGCATACCATTCCTGACTTGCTTCAGTTGAAGCCTTAATATGTTTAAAATTTAAGTATTTTTTTAAAAAAAATGAATAAGTTATATTATTAATTATAATATTAACTTTTATAGTATATCTATAATTAAGATATTTTTTAGCTATATTGACATCTTTTATATTAAAAATACTATTAAAGGTTAATAAGTCTTTTTGTTTTAAGATATCTAAAAATTGATTATTAATATATAATTTTTGTCTATCTAAACTAATTATTTGTTGATTCATAATCGATTATTTATTTTTTAATTTGCTTTAATAATTCTATGTTTTGTTTAATATTTCTTTCAATCGTAAAATTTTTAATACTCTTACTTGCTGCTATTGACCAATTAGGCCACAAATGTTTTTTTGATTCGAAATCATTCAAATAATTAACTAATTCTTCTACACTA
This sequence comes from uncultured Desulfobacterales bacterium, assembly GCA_964578585.1. Taxonomy (GTDB): domain Bacteria; phylum Desulfobacterota; class Dissulfuribacteria; order Dissulfuribacterales; family JAMONC01; genus JAMONC01. The sequence goes on from CAZODM010000012.1 coordinate 15,613, forward strand.
AAACAATCTTTCATGATGTAGCCTGTTTTATTAGGAATTACTATTTCAGAGCCACCTGCCTGCGCTGTAGTCAATACAGGAAGTCCACATGCTAAAGCTTCTAAATGAACATTACCGAAAGGATCATATGTTGTAGGTAGAACCATCAAATCACATGCACCATAGAGTTTTTCAATATCTTTACATCTTCCTAAAAATATAATTTTATCAGCAATTCCAAGTTGTTTAGCCTTTTTTTTATATTTTTTTATAGGTCCATTACCTGCTACTAATAATTTAAAAGGAAATTTTATATTAGTTAGTGCTAATAAGAGAGTATTTAATCCCTTTCGTTTAAAATCCATAGCTGGGAAAAGATAGCAGGTAACTTTATTATTAATCCCTAACTGTTGTCTGACGGTTTTTCTAAAATCTTTTACTTTTAATGTAAAAAGATGTTGATCAACACCATTATATATAACTTTTATCTTTTTTGGATTTATGTGATAATAAGATTCTACTAATTTTTTATCCAGTTTAGATATAGTAATTATCAATTTTGCGTTTTTTAAACTCTTGTATTCTAAATCTAATAAAACCCTATGTCTATAACTTATGTTTGTCCATATTTTTTTAAACTTATTATTATAATTTATTGTGATATGATGTATATGCAATGGATCAGTAACTCTATATATATCAACAGGATAAGTACGTGATAGAGAATATATTATGTAATCTTTATAGTTAACAAGTCTTTTTTGAACCTCTTTATGAAATCTTAAGTTTGATATTGATGACAATAAAGATTTAGATTTTACAGGAATAAAATCAACATATCTTTGTGTTTCAGTATCACAAAATTCTCCAATAAGTATAACGTTATGATTAAGCTTTTTTAATCCTTTTATTAGGGTGAGACAATATCTTTCAGCACCACCCTTATGTATACCACATTCTTTACGTATAATAATAATATTCATATACTATCTTTTATTTTTTATTTTATTTTTCTTATTGTTGATATAATAAAAAGCTATATATTTTTTTCTTAAAAGCAATTTAATATTGCTAGGATATCCTTCCCAGGATAGTCTTTTTTCTTTTAATAAGATTTTATAAGGTATTTTAAAATAATGAAGATAACTAACTAATTTTTTTTCATCCTGTTGTACACAGATTATCAACCATGAAGGGTGAGCTAAAAGAAATGCTTTAAAATCTTTTTGGTTTCTAATCACAGTTATTGGATGATCGAAATTAAGATAAAAGCTAAGCCTTGTCCTTGGCCTTGCTCCTACTAAAAAGTAAGCTGGTTCTACTTCAGGATGTTTATTTAGCCATGTTTTTACTTTTAGTATAAAGGCTTTTTCTGTTCCTAATCTATCAATAATTGGTTTTTCAATACAAAAAACACCAGAGGTTGTACAAAAGCCAGCAACTAGCAAAGTTATTATTAGTATCTTAGCTAACTTAGGTTGTTTTTTTACTTTTATTAAGGCATATATTGATATTATTGTAGGAATTAATATTAGAAATCCTGTAAATAAACAGGCATCAAATAACTTGTAAGGGAATTTTAGCTCATTATAAAAATGATATTTGATTGATTTAAAACAGATAAAAGATATTGCAATCATTAAAAATATAGAAATTTGTACCAATAGTAGAACTATATATGACTCTTTTAAGTCTCTTTTTAAGAATCTATCTTTAATCTGAACCAATATATCAGCCATTATTAAAGTACAAAATGGTAAAATAGGTAATATATAATAACTACGTCTAGATCCAGATGCGCTAAAGAGTATAAATATAGCAATTATACTTAATAATAACCATTTTCTATGATAATTATGTCGTTTAAAGTTTTTGATATAACCATATAAAGCATATATAAATATAGGCGTCCATGGTATTAACCAAATTGGTATAAATTCTATATATAACCACCAAGGACCTTTGTGATCAAATGGATGAAAGAATCTTCCAAAACTTTCATGTATTGCTCTGGATATCCAATCAAAATCTTTACTATGTGTAGTTATAGAAGAGACTAAAAATATTAAAAAATATAATGAAAATCCTAAGATTACTGGTAATATTGTAGAAATTTTAATAAAATCTTTTAGTTTTTTAGCATATATCATATCAATTAAAATTAAGAGTATTGGTACTGCTACACCAACTAGACCTTTCATTTGTCCAGATAAAGCTAATAGTATACCAAATAAAAAACATGGTAATAAAGAAGGCTTATCTCTCCAATACCAATACCATGTAATAGTAATTAATATAAAGGATAAATTTAAGATATCTGCTGCACCACATCTAGCCCAAAGTATAAATCCATAAGTAGTTAGTAATAAAAAGCCACTTATTATACCTATATCAATAGAAAATAATTTTTTACCCAATAATATTATGGTAATGATTGCTATAACAGCTCCTATAGCACTTGGTATTCGAATTGTTAATTCATTTAGTTTACCAGTTAGTTTTGCTGTTATTACAATAAGCCAGTAATGTACTATAGGCTTTGTAATATGAGGTTTCCATCCAGATGTAGGATGCAAAAAGTCATGTCTAATTAACATTTCTCGTATAACTTCAGCAACTCTGCCTTCAGGTTTCCATAGTGGAGCAACACTAAGTTGATAAAATATCATCCATATACTAGCCAATACTAATAAAATAATAGCTAGAACAATTAATCTATCTGATTTTTGTTCCATTATTCTTTAATTATCCATTTAAAATCTTTAGATTTGATAATAAAGATCCTTTTTTCAGTATGATCTTGAGGTTGTCCATGTATAAATATGGCTTTATCAGTTAGTTGAGGTGCTTTTTTTACAACAGTTATATTTTTTGTTAGATAAAATTCTAATATGGGTGCAATATGCCAATCATCTGTATATATATGCCAGTTTTTATAGGCTTTTAACCTTAAGGCAAGCTTTTTTCTAATAGGTAGATAATCAGGTACTTTTTGATAATGTTTACTTAATGCTTGAACTCCTACAATAATACATATCAAAGTAACTATATATATTAGATACTTAATTTTACTTTTTACATAGAGTTCTAAAAGAGTATCTATACCAATAATAAAAATTATAGTTAACAAGGGGAAAATAGGTAATATATATCTTCTTGACTTATGAGAGGCTATAGATGCTACCAAAAGGTATAAAAGCCATGCGCCATTTAGATATATAAAACTTATAAATTGATTTTGGTTCCATTCTATCTTTTTATTTTTATACAACCAGTATATTAAAATTATTAATACAATAGCTACTATTCCAGATAATCTAAACCATCTCCAGTAATTGGTTACATAATAGAATGGTCCTCTTATAAATTGAGGAAGAAACTTTGAGTGATAGTTCAATCTGTCTAAATACTCTTGCCCAAAATATATATCTACAAACTGTGGATATCTTATGTACTGAACAATAGCCCATGCCAAAAATGGCAATATAGCTAATATCCCAGTAATTAAATATTCTTTTAATAACCTTTTATCTTTTTTAATAAAAAAGATAAAAACTATTATATAAAAGAATGCTAATAAGGTAAGAGGTCCTTTACTTAATAAACCAAAACATATACCTATAAAATAAAAAAATAAATAAAAATTTTTATTTTTTTCATCTAATAGATTTAAATAGAAGGACAAAAATGCTAGAGATATAAAAAAAATAAAACTTGTATCTGTTAAAGCCTCTCTACTTACTCTAATAATATTAAAACAACCTAATAAGATAAAAGGTGCTAACCAACCTACCTTTTTGCTAATTTTTAGGGATACTATGGTAATTAATATAAAGATTGCTAAACCTAATAAGGCATTTGGGAAGCGTAAGCCAAGTTCATTTATACCAAATATTTTATAAGAAATGGCTGTTATAATATATACAAAAGGTGGTTTCCTAATGGAAATGTGTCCCGCAACTTGTAAATCAAATATACTGTGATTTAGATAAATATATAAGCTTCTACATGCAGTAAGTGCCTCATCCCTTAAGGCAATACTTCCTTTGCCTAAATTTAAAAAGATCAAAATAGCAGTTAGTACTATACCAGATAAGGCTAATATATATGATAAAAAAGTTCTATGACTTTTCTCTATTTGCTTCATCCCAGTTTTGATATAGCTCCTTATATAGAGTATTTTGTTCTAGAAGTTCTTGGTGGCTCCCTTGTGCTACAATTTTTCCTTTATCCATCACAACAATCTTTTGTGCATTAAGTATTGTAGAGAGCCTATGAGCTATTACAATAGTAGTTCTGTTTTTCATTACAGCTTCCATGGCATCTTGGACAGCTTTTTCAGATCTTGCATCAAGGGCACTTGTTGCCTCATCTAATATTAAAAGAGGCGGGTTCCCCAATATTGCACGTGCAAGCGCAATACGTTGTCTTTCTCCACCAGATAAATTTAGCCCTCTTTCATCTAATACTGTGTCGTATCCATTGGGTAGGGCCATAATAAAGTCATGAGCTTGGGCCATCTTTGCTGCTTTTATTACATCTTCTTTGGTAAATCCTTTTCTACCTGCAACAATATTTTCATATATAGTATCACTAAATAATATGACATCTTGAGTTACAAGTGCCATTTGATTCCTAAGAGATTTGATATCTACTTTTGCAATATCTACATTATCCCAATAAATAGCCCCTTTTTGAGGGGAATAAAATCGTGGTAATAAATCAACTAAAGAGCTTTTACCTGCTCCGCTAGGACCAACTATTGCCAAGATTTTACCTGCAGGTATAAAAAGATTAATATTTTCTAAAGCAGGGCTATTAGTTGAAGGATAACTAAAGGTAACATGATCATATTTAATACCAGTTTTTAATCCTTTTATAGAAATTCCTTTTGTTTTTTCCCTTTTCATTTCTAGGAAGTTATCAACCCGTTCTAATACTCCGATACCTTCTTGTAATTTACTATATGCTATTCCTAACTTTTTTAGAGGAGTAAATGCCATGACAATGGCTGTTAGGACAGAAAAGAAATCTCCAGATGTCATCTTCCCGTGTGCTACAAGCATCCCGCCATATCCTAAGATTAACGCTACAGCTATACCAGAAAGACACTCTATGGCAAATCTAGTAGTTTCTTTAAGCCTGACAACCTTTGCTAATTGTCTATAAGTAGTTTGATTCTCTTTTTTAAACTGAGCATATTTTTTTTCTTCCATACAAAATATCTTTATTACCTTTAACCCCTGTAAGGCCTCTGTAACCCTGTGAGTAATAATTGCATAGCATCGCTGGGCTCTCTTTCGCCTTTTTCTTACTAAACTACCCAATATCTTTGTACTTAATGCAATAAAAGGAAGTAGTATAAAGCTCAATAAAGCGAGGTCCCATCTTCTATATAGCGCGACTCCTAAAAGAACTAGTACAGAGGGAATCTGAAGCATTAAAGTTCTAAGACTTTGAGACAATATCATCTGAAGAGCACCAATGTCATTTGTCATACGAGACAACATATCTCCACTGTTGGAATGGGAAAATATAGACATGGGTAGATGCATAAGTTGTTCAAAAAATCTATCTCGTAGATCCCTAGCCATCTTCATCCCAGCAGTACGCATAAGATAGGACTGTAAAAAGCTTGCTGCACCACGAGTTATATATAAAACTAATATTCCAATAGGAAGAAGATATATATACTGATAATGTCTTCCAACAAATATTTTATCCATTGCAGGCTTTACAAGCCATGCAATAGCACCATTTATACCAGAGACTAAGATACTAAATACAGATGCAGCTAGTATCCTAGGCAGATATGGTTTTATAAGATGCCAGAGTCTTTTTGTTGTCTCTTTTAAAGAGCCACTCCAGCTAGATTGTATTTCCCATGAACCTTTATCCATAAAATCTATTCTAACTGATTTCCCTTGTAGTTTTTAGTAATTAAGCATAAAAACTAAATCTTACAAAAAGCAACCAATGATAAACAAATCTAGGGATCTTAACAAGAGGAAGCTACTTTTCCTGCTCTTCCTTGGATTTCTTTCCAACAGAGTCTTTTAGTTGGAATTAACTCCTTTGTCTTTAAGAGCATATAAGCAAGTTCACTTAATGTTATAACTTTATATCCTTCTCCTTTAATATAAGGGATAATTTCATGCTCAAAAAATTTGTTAAATACTCCCCCCTCAACTTCAGCATGTACTGCCATTACAGGATAGGGAGCATCTAATACACTTGTAATTAGCTTATGTTTTAATTCTTTTTCATCTCTTATGCCTATTGTAAGAAGTTCTTCTATACAAAGTCCTGTTGTAGGGATTTGAAGTGTTTTAAATCTTTTGTCTTTAAAACTTAAAAAACAGGGCTCTATGGCTCTAAGATCACTTGCATATAAGAGCTCTAATTCATCTTCTACTTCTAGACTTAAAGGGGTTGCCTGCCACCCGGGGGCAGCAACAGCATGGGCTTTTTGGTTTAGTATCTTTTTATATGCATTAAATGCATTGTTAAATTCATTTCTAATGGAGATTTTGTCCATTTTATTAAGATGATCTTGCCAATACCTATGGTTCCATGCGTGGACGATAATCTCATGGCCCTCATCGTCTATCTTTTTTACAATGTCTGGGAATGAGAGAGCTATATTTCTGGCTGGTATAAGAGTACCAGATAAAATTGTACGCCATCCATATAACCTAGGTGCTCCTGTCTTTAACATCTTTTTTAAGAATTTAGGATCCTTAAATAGCTTAAATATAGCCTTACCCGAGTTATCTGGCCCAAAAGAGAGACAAAAAGTCGCTTTTAATCCAGAGTTATATAAAGTTTTTAATAACCTAGGTACTCCATCTCTCATCCCTTCATAGGTATCAACGTCAATTTTAAAAATGAGATATTTATTATGTTGTGGGCTTGGCATATATATTATGGTTCTAAATCTACCTTATTTTTTAATTCTCCAATACCTTCAATAGACACAGTTACTTCATCTCCTGCATTAAGAGGGGATATGCCTGGAGGTGTTCCTGTTGAGATTACATCTCCTGGAAGAAGAGTCATAATTTGAGAAATAAAACTTATTAGTTCCTCTACACCATGTATAAGATTTTTAGTACTAGAAGACTGCCTTATCTCACCATTTACAAGGCATTCTACTTTAAGGTCATGAGGGTCTATATCAGTCTCAATACAAGGACCTATAGGGCAAAAGGTGTCAAAACTCTTTGACCTTGTAAATTGTATGTCTTTTTTTTGTAAATCCCTTGCTGTTACATCATTTACACAACAAAACCCAAGTACAAAATCCATAGCATTTTCTTTGGATATATTCTTTGCCTGTTTTTTTATTACGATTCCAAGTTCTGCCTCATGATCTACTCTGGTGCTCATCTTAGGGATAAAAATTGTATCCCCAGTCCCAATTACAGATGTAGAGGGTTTTAAAAAGATAAGAGGTTCATCAGGTATAGGCATACCAAGTTCTTTAGCATGGTCATGATAATTTAATCCTATTGCAACAATCTTACTTGGGGTAGAAGGGGCAAGTATTTTTACCTCTTCTAGTTCATAACGTTCTGGAGAAGGAACAATATCTTCATCTATAAAAGGATCAGTAACAATCGCCCTTATATGGTCTTTTTTTAAAAGACCATATTGAATATCATTAGGAAAATCTTTTGGATAAAATCTTACTATCTTCATAGCTAAAAACTTTAAGAACGAGGGTAGAGGTATTAATCTCTTAAAGATTTAGTACATCTTGCATAGAATAAAATCCATTGGGTTTACCTACTATCCATTTAGCAGCCCTTACTGCGCCCTTAGCAAAGGTATCTCTACTAGATGCCTTATGTGTAATTTCTATCCTCTCACCAATTCCCCCAAAAAGTACTGTATGTTCACCTACAATGTCCCCAGCTCGTATAGTTTGTATACCTATTTGTCCTTTAGGACGTTCTCCAATAAGGCCATGCCTCTCATATACTGCAACTTCATCCAGATTTTTACCTCTTGCTTTGGCAGCTACTTTAGCAAGTTGGAGGGCCGTTCCACTTGGAGCATCTTTTTTAAGACGGTGATGGGCTTCTACAATTTCAATATCATAGTCTTCGCCAAGCACGCGTGCAGTCATATCTATTAGCTTATAAAGCAGATTTACACCAACACTCATATTGGGGGCAAGCACGCATGGGAAATCTTTTGACAATCCCTTTATCTCTTCTAATTCCTCATTGCTAAAGCCAGTTGTCCCAATCACCATGGCACGGCCTTTTTTAGATGCCTTGCGAGCATGTTCAACTGTTGCACTATGAAAAGTAAAATCTATGATTACATCTCCTTTATCAATGACTGCATCAAGACTATCTGCTATCTCTACACCTAATTCACCAACTCCTGCTACAACTCCTGCATCTTTCCCTATAGCAGGGCTGTCTGCGCGTTCAAAGGCAGCGCTTAATTCGATCCCTTCTTCTTGAGAAATGATATTTATGATGCGTCCTCCCATACGTCCAGCCGCACCAGCCACTATAGCTTTAATCATACCTCTACCCTCCTAATAGCCTACTTTTTTATATCTGTAGCAAGATAGTTATATCAAACCTAAAGACTGAAGAACAGCCTTAATTCTCTCTTTGTTCTCATCACTTACTGGAGCAAGAGGTTGTCTTACTTCATCAGAGGCAATTTTACCCATCATTGCAAGAGCAGTCTTTGCAGGTACTGGGTTTGTATCTATAAACATTGCTTCGAATAATGGAAATAATTTTAAATGTATATTTTTGGCTGTTTCAAAGTCTTTTGCATTACATGCATTCATCATTTCCGCCATCTCTGATGGCATAATATTAGATGCTACTGATACAACTCCCTTACCTCCTATAGCCATAGTAGGAAACGCAGTAAAGTCATCACCAGATAATACTATAAAATCCTCAGGGCAGGACCTTATTACTTGAGCTACTTGTTTTAGACTGCCGGTTGCTTCTTTTATCCCAATTACATATTCGTTTTGTGCACATCTAGCAACGGTTTGGGGAAGCATGTTTACACTAGTTCTTCCTGGCACATTATAGAGTATCATTGGAAATTCACATTCTTCTGCAACAGTCATAAAATGACGATATAAGCCTTCTTGACTTGGTTTGTTATAATAAGGTGTTATAACTAGCGAAGCATCTGCTCCTGCTTCTTTAGCATGTTTAGTCAGCATAATAGTTTCTGCTGTAGAGTTGGAGCCTGTCCCTGCAATTACAGGCACTCTTCCATCTACAGTTTTGATTGTAAGTTCTACTACTCTCATGTGTTCTTCATGAGATAGAGTGGCAGATTCTCCTGTAGTTCCACATGGAAGGATACAGTGAGTACCTTGGTCTATCTGCCATTCTATTAGATTTTTTAGCCCGTCCTCATCAACCTTGCCATCTTTAAAGGGTGTTACAATAGCTACTATAGCCCCCCCAATTTTGGCTTTAATATCTGTCATGATAAACCTCCCTACTTGCTTGGCGAATAAAGTTTAGAGTTAATTAATATATCAAAACATCTAAAACTACAATTTTGTATAAAATAAAGAGCTCCCATATTTATCATTTTAAAATATTAAACTAAAAAAAATAAATAATTAGGGCAAGTATTTTAATTGAATTTTTGATTTTTTTTATATCTTTATATCTCCATCTAAATAGCCAGTGTAGACTATAGTAGTTTTAGCTTCTAAGAATACATCTTCTATATTAGAATCTTTTACAGAAAAATGTACTATTATTTCTTCTCCCCCTCGAGTTTTTACATTGATAGGGCTTTTTCCTGTTTTTTTAAGGGCAGTTATAATACTGCTTGCTACAGAGCCTGTACCACAGGCCATTGTTTCATCTTCTACACCTCGTTCATAAGTGCGGACACATATGTGATGTTTATCAACTAATTTTACAAAGTTTACATTTGTTCCTTCTGGGGCAAATTCTTTATGAAATCTTATCTTTTTTCCTATTGATTTTACATCTATCTCTTCAATATTATCTACAAATAATACTACATGAGGGACTCCAGTATTTATAAAATGGACAACAGTAAAGTTATCATCAAGATCAATTTCTATATCTAGTTTTGTATTTTGAGGATCTGGAAGTTTTAATTTTACAATATCATTCTTTACACTTGCCTTAATTACTCCAGCAATCGTTTCAAACATCATATCTTCTGGAGCTATATTATTGATATAGGCAAAACGCGCTGCACATCTTCCACCGTTTCCGCACATTTGAGCCTCAGAACCATCTGCATTAAAAAATCTCCATTTAAACTGACATTGTGGATTAGAAGGTGGTTCTATAAATATCAGTCCATCTGCTCCAACGCCAAATTTTCTTTCACAAAGAAGCTTTGCTATTTTTGCCCCATGTTGTTCAGATAGTATCCTTTTTGACATATTATCTATTAAAATAAAGTCATTTCCTGTACCATGCATCTTTAAAAACTTAATAGAGTTAGTATCCATTTTAATACTCCTAGAGATCAAAAAGCCTTTCCTTTGCTATAAGATCATCAAGGCTTTCTCTTTCTCTAACCACCTTAAATTTATCCTCACTCACCATTACTTCAGGCACCCTAGGTCTTGAATTATAGTTAGAAGACATGGTAAAGCCATAAGCCCCTGCACTCATTACAGCTAAAAGTTCACCCTCTTTTAGTTTAGGCATGGCTCTATCTTTTGCTAAGAAGTCTCCTGTTTCACATATAGGACCCACTATATCTACAATAATCTCTTCTCTTTCATTATTTTGTTTTAAAACAGGCAATATTTCATGATATGCTTTATAGAGGCTAGGCCTTGCAAGATCGTTCATTCCAGCATCAACAATATAAAAATTTTTTTCTTTTGTTTCTTTTATATAAAGTAATTTTGTTATAAGTATGCCTGCATTGCCTGCAATAGCGCGTCCGGGCTCTATAATCAAAGTTTGAGGCATATCTTTTAGTTTTTTTATAATTTCAGTTGCATATTCATCTGGTTCTGGTGGTGCTTCATGATGATATTTAATTCCTAACCCACCACCAATATCTAAGTATTTTATTTTATGTCCCTTATCTTCTAAAGTTTTTAATAGATCTAAAAGTCGAGATAACGCATCTACAAATGGCGGAATTTGTGTTATTTGTGATCCAATATGACAGTCAATTCCCACCACCTCTAAATTCTCCATATTAGCAGCTATATCATATGCCTTTAATGCGTCATCCTTTGAAAGGCCAAATTTGTTCTTTTTTAATCCTGTTGATATGTATTCATGGGTCTTAGGATCTACATCTGGATTAACTCTAAAAGAGATAGGGGCTTTTTTATTTAAAATTTTTGCTTGTTCTTCAATGACCTTTAATTCAGATAATGACTCTACATTAAACATTAATATATCATTTTCTAGTGCATAACGTATTTCATCCGCCCTTTTTCCAACTCCAGAATATACGATTTTTTGGGGATCAATGCCTGCCTTAATAGCTCTATAGAGTTCACCTTTTGAAACAATATCTGCTCCTGAGCCAAGGGATGCCAAAAGTGATAGTACTGCTAAATTACTGTTTGCCTTTATTGCAAAACATATAATATGATTGATTTCTGAAAAGGCATTTTCAAATGCCCTAAAGTGTCTTTTAAAAGTCTTTGTACTATAGAGATAAAAAGGTGTTCCAACTTCTTCTGCAATCTTTTTTATAGGGACTTCTTCACAGTATAGTTCACCATCTTTATAGTTAAAATAATGCATTTGTTTTCTCCCAAATCCTCCTTAGATTCTGGATTTTTTTAAGGGCATATCTTAACTTTTAGTTTTTAAAAGTAAAGCAGTCTTTTTTGTGTTTGTAATCCCTAACTGTTAGCAATTATTAAAGGGTTATTGAGACTCTTTTTTGTCTTTCTTGCCTCTTTTAAAAAGCTATATTAGTCTGTGTATTAATGAAGTTGTTTTCTTTTATTTCTTAATCTTACAGTTTATGGAAAAATTTTAAAAAATTTAAAGAAGGAAAAGAGAGGAGTTAGGAGTGGATATTTTATATAAAAACACAGTATATTTTGTAGGGGCTGGACCAGGTGATCCCGAACTTCTTACTATAAAAGCTAGAAAACTTCTTTTAAATGCTGATCTAGTTGTCTATACAGGCTCTTTAATCCCTAAAGAGGTTGTTGCTGGGCTTAGAGCGAGAGTGATTGATTCCTCAAATTTAACTCTTGATCAGTTAATAGAAATAATGGGGACAAATGCAAGGGCTGGACGTTTGGTTGTAAGGCTCCATACTGGAGATCCTTCTCTTTATAGTGCTATACAAGAGCAGATATTTGAGTTAGAGAGACAGGGAATAAATTGTATTGTGATTCCGGGTGTAAGTTCTGGGTTTGCTGCGGCTGCAAGTCTTGGACTAGAACTTACTATCCCTGGGATTTCTCAGACAGTTATCATATCAAGGATAAGTGGAAGGACCAAGGTACCTGAAACTCAACGGCTTAGTTATCTTGCTAAAACTAAGGCTACTTTGCTTCTTTATTTAAGCGTTTTTCATATAAAAAGGGTGGTAAAGGAGTTGTTAGATGGTGGTTTGGAGGAGAATACCCCTGTTGTTGTTGCTGAAAAGGTTACTTGGCCTCAAGAGAGGATCATCTCTGGAACTCTTAAAGACATTGCCCAAAAGGTGGAGCAGGCTGGTATAAAAAAGACAGCCATTGTAATGGTTGGAGAGGTGCTACGTGCATATAAGAAAGGGAATTTTGAGAGATCAAAGTTATACAGTAGAGATTTTTCCCATGGCTATAGAGCCTCTGATAGCTACCAATCTAAAGATGAAGGGGTAGGCTCTATTGGCTCTATTGTGAGTCAATCTTTTGATGATACCTCTGAAAAAAGGCTATTAAATACAGAACCCATTCAAGTTCTTAAGGAATATGAGGAAGTTGCCAAACAGGATAAAGAGAAAGAGAAAAGATTAGACAAAGAATCTTTTGTTTTGGAACAAAATCTAAAAGATTTTGAGGAAGAAAAATTAGAAGAGTTAAGTGGCAAACAAGACAATTATTTTGATATTGCTGAGTATCGTTCTGGATCATACATGCATAGTAAGGAACAAAAGGAAGAGTTAAGTCTTTTTCATAAAGAGTTAGGCATATCAAAGATATTTCCTAATTCTATTATTATCTTTTATGTAACGCGTTCTGGTAGATATCTAGCAGAGCGACTTTGTGCCTTTTTCCCAAAGGCACAGATACTTCCTTATTCTTCAATAAAGAAAGACAATATTCTCAAAAGATATTGGCAAAAGGGTAGGGGGTTTATTTTTATCATGGCTGCAGGAATAGTAGTAAGGACTATTTCTCCTTATCTAAAGGGGAAAGATGTTGATCCTGCAGTAGTAGTTATGGATGAAGCTGGATGCCATATTATTTCTTTAGTATCAGGGCATTTAGGTGGTGCAAATGCTTTAACTTCTTATATAAGCAAGATGATTGGTGCAAAGCCAGTTATAACAACGGCATCTGATGTCCAAGGATTAGTTCCCTTTGATATATGGGTATTTGAAAAAGGACTTATCCCAGAGTCTAAGGATTCTTTAAAACGTGCCCAGGCTAAATTAGTTGAAACTGGATCATTAAATATATTCTCTGATATTTCGATCTCTAACTTACCAAAAGGGTTAAATGAAGTAAAAGATATAGCCTATGCAGATGTAGTAATCACTTATAAGTCTAATATATCTGGACCTAAAATAATCCTTAAATTATTTCCTAGACTTTTATGCCTTGGCGTTGGATGTCATAGAGGGATTAATTCGAATGTATTGATAGAAAAGGCTATTTTGTTCTTTAAAGATCATGGTTTTTGTATGCCATCAGTATTTTCTATCGCTACTATAGATGTCAAAAAAGATGAAAAGGCGATTATAGATCTTGCCAGATATTTAGATGTTCCATTAAAGTTCTTTAGTGCTTCGCAGTTAAATGAAATACCTGTTAGTTGTGGCTCTGATATAGTAGTTAAGGCTGTTGGAGCTAGAGCTGTCTGTGAACCAGCAGCTATTTTAGGTGCTAAAGATGGCGGTTATGAGGCACAGCTTTTGATTCCAAAAGAAAAGAGAGGTGAAGTAACATTTGCACTAGCAAAGCGAGACTTGACATTGTAGGAATTGGTCCTGGAGATTTAGATTATATTACAAATGCTGCTAAGAGCTCTATAGAAAAGGCGGATGTTATAGTTGGCTATACTACTTATCTGAAGCTTATAAGCCCTCTTATAAAAAGAGAGCAGCAGACCTTTAGTTCTGGTATGCGTAAGGAACGATTAAGGTGTGAGTATGCTATAAAAGAGTCTCTTAAAGGGAAAAGGGTTGCTCTTATATGTAGTGGTGATCCTGGGATCTATGCTCTTTCAAGCCTTGTATTTGAACTTTTAAAAAAGCTAGATGTAGTAGATAAGATAGATATAAACGTTATAAGTGGTATTACTTCGTTGACCGCTTGTGCTGCGCTTTTGGGTGCACCAATTGGCCATGATTTTGCTGTAATAAGTCTAAGCGATATCTTGACTCCTTGGCATATTATTGAAAAACGTCTTGATGCAGCAGCAAGGGCAGATTTTGTGATAGCACTTTATAATCCTAGAAGCAAAAGACGGGTTAACCAATTAGAGAGGGCTATATCAATAATTCGGCAGTATAGAAAGGATTCTACTCCTGTTGGAGTAGTAAAAAAGGCTATGAGAGATGGGCAAAAAGTGGTAATAACTACTCTTAACAATCTGAGTGAGTGTAGAGATATTGATATGCAGACGACAGTTATTATAGGAAATAGTTCAAGTTATATTTGGAATAACAAAATTATAACACCTAGGGGTTATAGTATTGAAGACTAGATTTTTAATATTGTTTATAGTTATTTTTTCCTTTTCTTTTATAAACTTTGCCTTTTCTAAAGATATACCTGTTAAATTTGATTTATCTGACAATGCTTCATCTATAACATCTAATACAATAGTAGTTTCTGGCAGTTATCAACCATACCATATTATTACTATAAAATCTGAAGTTAGTGGCAAGATATTAAAAATGAATATTGATGAGGGTGAAGTTGTTCCTAGGGGGGTAGTTTATTGGCATATAGACTCTTCTAGTTTACAAGAACAAGCAAAGCAGATTGAAGATACTATAGATTTACTAAAAAAACAGCATAAAATCCTACTGGATATCTTAAATCTTAAGAAGAAAACTTTAAATAGATATCAAGTTTTATATAAAAGACATAGAATACCAGAGCAGACATTAGATAATATCAGATTAGAATATCTATCTAATTTAAATACTATAATTGCTAATGAACAACAACAACATCAATTGTTTCAAAAGCTTATTAGTTTAAAAGATACTATAAGAAAGTGTAATCCATATTTTGATCAAACTTATTATGTGTCTGAATTATATCACTTTACTAACGAGTATGTTACAGTAGGTGAACCTATAGCAAAACTACTTGATATATCAAGAGCACGTGTAAGGCTTATCTTAGCGCCTAATAGTTTTTTATCACTTAAAAATTGGATAAAAAATAAGGCTCATCTACATTGTTTTATTAAACTAGATCAAACAAAAGAGTGGAGGCAGGTTAAGGACTTTCACTTTGAACGGATTAAGGTAGATCCTGCAAGCGGATATTTATACAGCTATAGTGTAGATTTAATACTTAAACCTATCTCAAGCTGGCTTTGGGGCCAGGTGGTTAAGGTGCGTTTGGTTTATAATCCATGAAAAGATCTATTGGGACTTCTTTAGCTGAAGCCTGGGTATCTTTTTCTGTAAAAAGAAAGCCGTTTATACATACGGTCACTATATTTTGTATAATCCTAGGTATTCTCTCTTATTTAAAACTACCTCAAGAGATATTTCCCGCTATTCCTAAACATAAGATTGTTATTACAGCAGCTTATCCTGGTACATCTGCGGAAACCTTTGATGATATAATCACCACTAGAATAGAAGATGCTGTTAGAGGACTAGATGGCGTAACTAAAATAGAGTCATTAACAAGAGATGGCTCTTGTGTTGTCACCCTAACTGTAGATCCAAAGGCAGATATAGATAACTTATTATTTCAAGTAAGAGACGCAATAGATAGAATTCGTTCGGATTTCCCCTATGATATGACATCCCCTTCAGTGTCTAGGGTCATATTAAAAATGCCACTTCTTACACTTTCTATAAGTGGAGCTTCTCAATGGAAGTTACAAAAGATTGCTCAAGACATACAAAGGCAGATTCAAAGTATAAGACATATCTCTTCTGCTATTATAAATGGAAAAGCCGACCCTGAGTTTCATATCTATTTAGATGAAGATAAATTGAATGCTGCAGGCATTTCTCCCTCTCAAGTAGTGGATGCCATAAGGGCACTTGTAAATAATAGACCTCTTGGAGAGATAAAACAGTGGGGGAACCATATATTTATTACCACGCATGGTGGTCCTCATACCTTAACTCAATGGAGGCATATAATAGTTCATATAAATGGAAAGAAACTATACTTATGCCGTATTGCAAAGATTAAAGAACAGCTTTCAGAACGAGATACCCTGTCTCATTTTAATGGTAGGCGCAATATATCTATAACAGTATTTAAAACTGCAGAGGGCTCCTCTATTGCGTTGTCTAAAAAGATAAGATCTATGATACCAAGGTGGGAGAAGAAGTATAAGGGGCTACACTTTGAAGTCTTTAGTGATCTTTCAACATATATAAAAAATAGACTACTTACAGTTAAGTCTTCTGCAATTGTAGGGATCATTTTAGTTACTATTTGTTTGTACCTATTTATGAATGCAAGGGTTGCACTTGTAGTAGTAATGGGGCTTCCTACTACATTTTTACTTTCTTTTGTATATCTTGCTGCTCGTGGTGAAACTATAAATATGATCTCCCTTTTTTCCTTTTTAATGGCCCTTGGTATGGCTGTTGATGATGCAATTGTTATAGGTGAGAACATATACAGGCACATGGAAGAAGGGGAAGATAGAGTCAGTGCTGCCATAAACGGTACCTCAGAGGTGCTTTGGCCTGTAGCCTCCTCAACATTTACTACTATTGCTGCTTTTATTCCACTTTTGATGATTAGAGGAGAGATGGGGCAATTTTTATCTATTATTCCTATCTTTGTAAGCACAGTACTGCTATGCTCTCTACTTGAAGCTACATTTATATTGCCTGTTCATTGTGTAGAGTTGTTTAAGTTAAGTGCTAAAAAGACAGTAAAGGAATCTTGGCGTAAGTTTATAAGCTTTTATGAGAGATCTCTTCTTTGGTGTTTAAGACATAAGCTATGGGTTAGTCTAACTTTTTTATTAGTTCTCGCTTTGTCTATATTTATTGCCTTAAGGGTTTTGACTTTTACATTGCTTCCAAGCTTTGATACGGATCAAATATATGTTCGTGGAAAGTTAAGTGCTCAATGTGGACTAAAAGAAACAGAGCAAGTGGTCTCTAAGATAGAAAAATGTATTATGCGAGTTGTTCCTAAAACAGATCTTCGTTCTGTAGCTACAGATATGGGTATAAGTTTTAATGATAGAATGGAGTTTGATTTTGGAACAAATCTTTTTCAGATATTTGTCAATCTAAAAAAGCCTGCACCTCAAAACTGGGTTGAAAGATGGATATATCCAGTAGTGATGGTAGGTATGTATGAGACAGGCACTAGAGTTCACACTTCGCGATATTTAGAGAGAAGGATTAGAGAGGCATTAAAACATATTAATTTTGAAGGAATAAAGCTTGAAAAGCTTGAAGTAACTAGACCAAAGGCAGGTATTGTAAGGGCTGATATTGATATTGGTATCATTATGCCAAACAATAATAGGGCACTAGGATTAAAGGCAGTACACTTATTAGAAAAAGCGCTTAAAAAGATAAAAGGTGTTCATAATGTCTCAGATGATTATAGCCCTGGTAAAACAGAATATGAGTTAAAGGTAAATGATCTAGGAAGAGAGCTTGGTTTTACAGAGCAATATTTGGCATCTATCTTAAGTGCTTATTATCTAAATCCGGAAGTTACCCGTATTATGAAAGGATTAAAAGATGATAAGATAGTTAGGACTTATTTAATTGGTAAGAATAGTATTAAACTCTTTGAGCATTTAAGGGTGCTTGTTCCTCATTCAAAGAGACTTATCTATTTAAGGGAAGTGGTTAATATTAAAAGGATAAAGGGTAGGTCTAGGATATGGAAAGAAAATGGTATGAGGGAGATAAGGGTTACAGGTTCCATTGATAAATTTGTTACCACAAGTGAACAGGTAATGAATAAAATACAACCTATTTTAAACAAGATAAAGCAGATGGGAATAGCTATTAGAATAGCAGGAGAGAAGAAAGTTGCTCAAGATACACTTATTGATCTTACAAGGGCTGCGGTGATTGCATGTCTTGGTATATTTATTGTGCTATTACTATTATTTAATGCATGGACAGAGAGTTTAGTTGTTCTTGCAGCAGTGCCTTTTTCTTTTATTGGTGTTGCACTTGGACATCTTATTATGGGACTTCATCTTACAATTCCTTCTCTTTTAGGGTTTGTAGGGCTTGCAGGTGTGGCAGTAAATGATGCCATTATTATGGTCGATTTTATAAAGCGGCATAGAAAAGAGGCTAAATCCCTTTCTACAGATAATTTTTATCAAATGGTTATAAAGGCAGCGGGTCAAAGATTAAGACCTATTATGCTGACTTCAATTACTACAATCTTAAGTCTTGCACCGCTTATATTTTTTGCTACAGGACAGGCAAAGATACTTTCTCCTATGGCAAATGCCTTTGGTTTTGGTTTAGCAGTAGCTACTGTTGTAAATTTATATTTTATCCCTGTTCTTTATACTGGAATCATATTTAGAAGGTTTAAAAGAGCAAAAAGGGAATAATCGTTAGTGCTATTAATGAGGTAATGCTATGGCAGAAGGTCCTAAACAAGATAAAAAAGATGAAAAACCTAGACATAGGAGGAAGAAAAAGAAGAAGTATGTATGTCATGCCTGTGGGAGGGAACTACCTTTTTGTTGGACCTGTCCTTGTGGATTTCAGATATGTGATGAGTGTTTAAAGGAAAATATGTGGGGAATGAGTAATGGAGTTATATGGATTTGTCCTGATTGTGGGAGGATTAGGAGTTTTTAGTGTTTAAGTCTTTTTAATATCTTGTCTGCTTCTCTTACACTTTTTTTAGCCCATAAATCTAGTAACCTTTGTTGTTCGTCTATAGAAAGGAGTCTTTTTTTATCTATACGAGATCTTAACTCATATAAACATATACCAACTGCTACAGAGACATTAAAGCTTTCAGTAAATCCAAACATTGGGATATGAAAGAATCCATCACATCTTTCTCTTAACTTAGGATGTAGCCCTTCAAGTTCATTACCAAATATAAGGGCAACAGGACTATTAGAGATATCTATTTGATCTAGCCTCAGTGATAGAGGATTTTTAGAAGGAGGATCTGCAGCTAATAATTTAAAGCCTTTCTTTTTAAGGTTTGTTATGCAAGAGTCAATATCTTTATATCTTATAATCTTAATCCATTGTTGAGCACCCAAGGCTACATCCGGGTTAGGATTAAATTTTGTGTTTAATTCGATGACATGTACTTCTGTTAATCCAAATGCATCGGCACTTCGTATAACTGCACTCATATTGTGTGGATGGTTTATATCCTCTAATACAACAGTTATCCATGATGTGCGTTTACTAGCAACCTCTAGCATTCTTTTTTTACGATTTTCTGTTAGAAAAGACCACAGAATCTCTGCATCTGATCCTTTTTTAGGTTTTAGCATGTTGTGGAGTTAAATTACCTCCTTTGATAGAGTTTTTAATTCAGTTAACATATTAGCAATCTGATTGATTCCTTTTTGCCAAAATTGTTTAGTATTAATATCTATGCCATATTGTTTTAGTAGTTCGTAAGGATATTCACAGCCACTTTTAGATAAGAGTTCAATATAATGATGTCTGAATACTGCTTTATCTTCAAGGTATCTTTCATATAGAGAATATACAAGAAGCTGTCCAAATGCATATGAATATACATAACCAGGTGTTTGAAGGAAGTGGCTAATATGTGCCCACCAAACACCATAATCTTGTGTGAGTGTAACAGAGCCTTGAAACATTTCGTTTTGTGTTTTCAACCAGTATTGGGAGAAATCCTCTACACTTAATTCTGCCTTAGTCCTTCTGTGTGTATGTATTAAATTCTCAAAGTTAAACATTGCAATTTGTCTAAATACTGTTGATATGATGGATTCAATCCTTTTTAAATATAAGGCTAACCTTTCTATAGGATCTTTAACAGATGTAATTAATTTATTAAATACTAAAAACTCTGTAAAGATAGATGCAGTTTCTGCTAATATTATAGGAGGTTGACTGTTAAAAAGTCCATATTTAGAAGATAAGATTTGATGAATTCCATGTCCCAATTCATGAGCAAGTGTTTCCACATCACGTAGGTTGCCTGTAAAATTGATTAAAATATAAGGGTGAAGGCTTGGTATAGTAGGGTGGGAGAAGGCACCAGATACTTTATCTTCTCTTATGGTTGCATCTATCCAGTTTTTTTCAAAGAAATCTTTTGCTATGTCTCCAAATATTGGACTAAATTCATAAAAGCTATCTAATATAATATCTTTAGTTTGTTCCCATGAGATAGTTTTATTAACAGTAAAAGGAGGTGGGGCATATCTGTCATAATCAAGTAATTCTTTTAAACCTAAGAGTTCTTTTTTTATTAAATAATATTCTTTTACTAATGAGAAATTTTGGTTTACAGTAGCTATAAGTATATCAACAGTGTTATCATCTATATTATTTTGTAAATTAGTTGCAGTTATCCAATTATCATATTTTCTGATCTTATCGTTTATCATTTTATCAGCTATAACTGTATTAAATATATGACATAATATTTCTATATTTTGTTTTAATCCTTCTGTTAAAGCTTTTGCAGCTTTTTTTCTAACATCTCTATCATCTGCATACAATTTAGATATAATTTCTTCTAGTGTTAATTGATCTGATCCATATTTTTGTTTTTCTAATATCTTATCAAATAGTTTTAACCAACTAGATTTACCTACTGGACTTATTTCAATTAACAATTGTTCTTGTTCATGAGATAAAAGATGTTTTTTGTATTTTCTGATGTTTTTTAGATAAAATCTATAGTTAGATAATATTGGATCTTGTAGGATTTTTTCTATATGAGGCTCTGGTAATTCTATCCATTCTAATTCAAAGAATATTATCTCTTTTGCTATTTGATTGACTATCTCTTGTATTTTTTGAGCAAAGGTGTTATATTCATAATCTGATATATTAGTTACTAATTTTAGATATGAAAATGCTAATATTTTAGTTAATAAACTTATAATATACTCTATGTTTTCTATAGCATGTTTTATATCATTAGGTTTTAATTTATAAACTTTAGATTTATATTGTTTTGTTATAGCTTTACTAAGCTTAATAGCTTTTTGTATGTCGCTATTTATTTTAGGATCATTTATATCATTATATAAATCCGATAAATCCCATGTAATTACTTTTATATGTTGTTTTTCTTTTAACATAAATTTCCCCCTTTTTTGTCGTCCCCCCAAAAAAGATATTGTAAAATAGAGTAGATATCTTAATCTTATATAAAATAAAATTCTTAAAAATAAAATAAAAGATAAAATGTATCATCAAATTTTTCATCAAATTTTTTCTTATCTTATGTTGAAAGATAAGCATTTGTTTATTTATATAAATTCCTTACGTAATCCCATATTAAATTTTTTAATGCCTATATTGTCAAATGCAAATCTTATTTTGCCATTTATTATCATATTTTTGTTATGGCGTTTTATTGTTGCTGATAAAAATGAACGTATTATGTGGTCTATTTTACTATTAGCTGTAGCTTTTTCAGATAGTTTATGTGCTCATATTATGAAACCATTAGTAGGAAGGCTCAGACCTTATCAAGTATTAGATGGTGTATATTTATATAAATGGCATCATTGGATTATTACAAACTCAACTTTAAGACATCATTTTTCACATAGTTATTCTTGGCCTTCTTGCCATGCTAGTAATATATGGACAGTAACTAGCTTTTT
>CAZODM010000013.1:0-35155 GCA_964578585.1 uncultured Desulfobacterales bacterium
TTCTGAGGTATAAATTCTATAGGATTGCCAAAATCATATTGGCTACAATCTATATCATAATCAAAAACTACTTCATACTTTCTAAAATAATCTCTCATAACACCATAACTCATTAACATAACTAATGGTCTTGTAAAATATTTTGTTTCAAATTCCTGTAAATCGTCCATACAAGTATTATAGAAAAACTCAGCTCTTTCTAAAAATTTCTTTCTAAGTTCACTAGAATCAGTATACTTTGCTGCAAAATCAAAAACATTACTCTTCCTCATGTCCATTACAATCCAAGTCTCTGTTGGATACTCTACTATATCTAATTTAGTCTTAAATGGTACTTCATTATCTATCATCCACTTTGCATAATGTAGAAGACTTTGTCTTGCATAACAAAACATATAATCAAAACTATTCATTTCTGCCTTAAAATCTAAATATCTACCCAAAATTTGTAAAAATACTGTATAAAACCACCGATGTTCAGGATCTGAAACCAATTCTAAAGCATCTAAGTCATCCTTAGGATGTATACATCTTTTTATAAGCTCTTCTGCCTTTTTTATATATTTATCTTTTTTAGTAAGAAGATATGCATCTATTAAAGCATTAATAGAATAGGCACATCCACGCCCTGGCTTGTGGTAATCTGGAGAACCTGTCTGACTAGCAAGTCCTGTAGCTGAATTACATATAAACCGAAATATAGTCTTTGATCCATCATCTAAATTTAAAACATATTCTGCAAGTCCAATTACACTATCTCTTGCATTAACATCTCCAGTAAAAAGATAATAATACAAAAGCCCTGTTGTATATAAGTGTTCATTTGAAGGACCACCCCCATAATCTTTTAAACCTCTTTCCTCCATCGTATAGCGAGAATAACACCTATGACTAGAAGTAGCTGCGTCACTATAGTGATCTGTATGCCAAAAAAGCCCACCATTATAAGCTGCCTTGTCTTTATCTGTATGATATATATCTATATCTATAACATGTGTAGCTAAATCCCTTGCAAGTTGCCACCACCGCCAATCAGAAAATCTAGCAAATTGTAATAAGAACCCATAAATAGCATCATATTGATTATTATAATGTGAAACTATTGGCTTAGCCTTTTTCCCTTCATAAAATAGATTTTCATGATCTGCATATAGATCTCCAAAATTTCGCCAACCATACTCATCTATAAGTTCTCTTTTAGCAAAAAATGAATTTGACCCCTCAACACATGCCTTCATAAGTTCTATATAACGATCATCTGTAACCTCACTAATAGGAGTAAAATAAGGAAATGCACCAGATTCTTCATAATAATCTGGAGATAAAAATACATTTAAAGGATTGTAAGTCCACGCTAAAGGCACATCTTTCTCTGGATCAAATAGAGCAAAATCTATATAAATACTGTGGGTCTTTTGCTCTCCTGGCTGAAGCTCAAATACATCAGCATAGTGTTTAGGAAAGAGTCTAATAGTCAAAATATTTTCTATAACTCCTATAGATTTTGGGGAATTTTGCCAAAAATATGGACAAGAAATGCTCATAAATTTATCTTTACCACACACAGCAACAATAGGCTCAGCCCTTTTACCAGACTTTATCTCCCCATCTCCTCCATAAACCTTGTATCCACAAAAACTATTCATGACCTCATTGTGCCTGTTTACATGGGTACGATACTTCCAATTTTCACCACCACTTGAATCTTGATATATTGTAACACTCTCAGATTCTTCTTTCCTTAGAGGAGAGCTCCAGTGATCTGTCCAAAAACAACTGTATTCTCTTATCTCATCTAAAGCAAAATTTAGAGAAAGATCTTTAAAATAGTATGAATTAGGATCTCCTAAATCCCAAATCCCTCCTGGGTGTTTTGCTGGCATTGGATTTCTTAGTGTAAAGTCAAACTTAACTAGACTAAGACCTTGCCAAAAGGTAAGCCTTGCAAAAAATTCCATTGCCTCCTTTGATTTAGGATGCTTATCTTCTTCTTTTTTTATAACCTTTGGCTCTTTATAATATGGCTTGAATTCACCTTTAAAAAACAACACTAGTTTTATCTTATTAAAAGACTCGATTTTTACATCCCTTATTACAGGAGAAAACCTCCTATCATCATCATCAAATAAATCTATTTGGCTTCCGCGACATATACTTTTGCCGTTTATCCTAACAGAAGATATAGGGTAAAGTTTATCCTTTGGTATATTAAATGTTACTTTACCTGTGTTAACCTCAAAAAAATCTTTCTTATCCTCTACTGTTAAACTAGAACTTTGCTGACCTATATCTGTAGATCTCTTTAAGTAAAGTTTAAGTTCGTCTTTAGAAGAACAAGTTACCAAAAAATCTAAAAGCATCCATCTAATACTACTATCTGACCAATTAAGTAAAGGCGTAAGACTAAAAGGGAGTGATTCTCCACTTTCATTAACTAACTTAAAGGCTGAAATGTCAGCTTCCTTTAAAAGCCCTTTTTTAACTGGAATACCTATAGCTATTGGCTCATTTGTTCTATTTAAACCAATTGGTTCTTTTACTTTTATCTCAACTTCAAATGCTTCATCCATAAAGCCCTCAAATATCCCTATCTTTTATGGTATATATTTAACTATCATAGGACCTAATATCTTAGTTATACCTACTGGAAGTTTCTGCCAAAGTTCTATTGCCATCTTATATTTTGGATTATCTGGATTTATTGACGGCAATTGCTCTTTATTCCTTAACCAATAATACCAATAAAGTTGGTGGGGGGTTGCGCCCCACTGTTTTTTAAATCTATAGGTACCCTTATTGGGACTAGAACGACCAAAATCAAACTTCTTAAACCCCTTCTTACATGCAAACTCTAATATGCTCCAGTAAAGAAGCATATTGGGAGCCAATCTATTATACTTTCTAATTGATGACGCCCAAGGGATCTCAAGCACATCTTTAAATCCTATTATAAAACCTGAAGCAACTGGAAGATTATTATAAAAAACTGAAACAATCCATGAATTTTTTGGAAAGGATTTTAAGATATTTAAAAAAAACTTTTTAGGATAAACAGGAGTTCCCAAGTCCCTCATATTTATAGAAAAAACTTCATAAAAACTATCTAGTTGATCAATTCCACCTATTTTAACACTCATTCCCTCTTTTTGAGGACGCCTAATCTGACTCCTTAATTTACTTTTAAACCTCTTCCATAAAATATCTGGATCATCTGGTAACTCCAATAACATAGTAACCTTATGGGTCTTTAATTTTAAATCATGAGCATTTTTAAGAGGAATAAGATGCCTTAATTCAATATGCTCTACACTTAAAGCATCCCCTATCTCCTTTGCCTTTATGATAAGAGAATCAATAGCCTCTTGTCCATTCGCAAGTAACCCTCCATAATTAAAAAACGGGAGTGAAATTAAAAAGTTTCCAAAAAGTATACTCTTCATATGTACTAAAGGAAGAATACCCTCAATCTCTTCCTCATCATTTAGTGCAAAAAGATAATAGGTCTTATGTCCAAACGTCTTTTCTATAATGTCTTTCCAAATAACTTGATGATAATTAGTAGAATTTATATGTGATAAGACAAACTTATCCCACTTATTACGGAATTCTACCGCATTCGATAGATCTTTAACAATCATTTAATAATTCCTTATTTTTTCATGAATCAACTTGGCAAAAACTTCTTTAAAATTGGCTCCAATGCTCTAATAAATTTTATCTCTTTTTTCTCAGCCTCTTGAATATTATTGCTTATTGCTATCACTCTAACTAATGAACCATCTGTTCTGTGCCTAAAAATAGAATCATATATTAAATAGAGCCTATCTTTATAATCACTTGCTATGATTCTTCCTCTTGATTGATACCAATAAAACACCACCATTTTATGTCCAGGTTTAGTAAGTATATATTTTCTTACGGCTATCTTTCTACCATTTTTTAATGTTATATAAACAACTTTATCTACTATAGGAAGCCAACCTGATCCAGGAAGACAGTGCTGAGGTGAATGAATCATAGCACCTTCTTTTTGCTCTGTATAATAGCCTACATATAAATTTATAACAAACCCTGATGAGTCTTGATAGTCTCTCAAAATATAAGAACTTACTCCTAAAACCTTTATAATAGTTGGATCTATAGTTTGTGAATTAATCTGAACGAACCCATCTATTTTAGAAGGAAACTCACTAAGTGGTTTAAGTAAAGGTATTGCTCTTACGGTATCAACCCTAAAAGATAATAGAAATGTAGTAATTACTAATACAATAGTTAATACTTGAATTAAAAATTCTTTAAAACCATATCTAGTATAGCTTGTTACATAAGCCTTATTATCTTCTTGATTATTGGATTTTTCTTTATAAACCTGCTTCTTACTACCTATCTTGCCTAATAAAAAAGCAACTAAAAACAACAAAATTAAGCCAAAGGCAAATACTATTTCTCCAGTAAATTCATGAAAAAAACCTTGTGCAAGAACAGGATCTTCTACTGCAAAAATACCTGTAATAATAATACGTAAAATATTTGCACCAATTACTATAGGGATTGACAACAGAACAAGTAATATCCTTTTAACCCAAGTATCTTGAGTAAACTTGGCTAATATAACACCCAATGCCAATATAGATATTAAAGATCTAATTCCACTACAGGCATCTGCAACCTCTAAAGTTATATGAGGCAAATAGATAATATTACCAGAGCTGTATATAGGAAAACCCAAAGCCTGTAGACATGCGGTTGCAATGTGTGTAGCAAAAAGCTTTAGAGGAAATGCAATCTCATTATAAATTACATAAGGAAGAGGAATCATAAAGATTAGATATGCTATAGGCCAAAAACATATCTTAAATGCCTCGGTTCCTAAAAAGGCAAGGATAAAACCATATAGCATAATTATTATAGAAAAACGCTGGCTGTAATACTCACCTGCTGTCCTACCAAGTAAAAATATAGCTCCTGCAAATAAAATAACTATCACTCCCCACCAACTGGGAGCTATGTTTACTTGCTTTAGCCTTTTTCTCTCTAACCAAATAAGATATCCTGTTATAATAGGTATTAAAAAACCATGTGAATAATTTGGATCATGGATCCAATCAGATACCATTGCAGGGATAACTTTATGATATAAGAAAACAAATGATATAAAAAATAGAAAAGCTAGTGCAAACGAAGGCCTTAAAAAAGATAAAGAGGAACTCTTATTGTTCACTTTTACCCCATTTTAAAGAGGGAGAAATCTAATCCTCCCTCTTTACCCCCATCCTACGAGTTAAAACTGCCAAAATGGATCAGCCTTAATGTGTTCTTAACTCAGCTTGTGATTCAGCCCCTTCAGATGGTTTTCTAAACCAATCCGGTGCTTCTGCACTCTCTGGTGCTAAAAGAGTCTCAGGATCATCTAGCACCAAAGCCCTCTTTAAGACCTCATCCATATGTTTTACTGGATAAACCTTAACTGCATTCTTTATTTTATCAGGTATCTCTTTTAAATCTCTTTCATTTTCTTCTGGTATAAGAACATGCTCAACACCTGCCCTTCTTGCAGCAAGAAGTTTCTCTTTAAGACCACCGATAGGCAGTACTCTACCTCGTAGGGTAATCTCTCC
The DNA here is from genome assembly GCA_964578585.1 of uncultured Desulfobacterales bacterium. GTDB lineage: Bacteria > Desulfobacterota > Dissulfuribacteria > Dissulfuribacterales > JAMONC01 > JAMONC01. Next base: position 5,619 of record CAZODM010000013.1, read on the forward strand.
TGTCATTGCTACATCGTTCTTAACTGGTATTTTAAGAAGGGCAGAAACTATTGCTGTAGCTATAGTAATGCCTGCAGATGGGCCATCTTTTGGGATAGCCCCTTCTGGTACATGAACATGTATATCTACCTTTTGATAAAAATCCCATGGAAGCCCAAATCTATGAGCCCTTGACCTTACATAGCTCATAGCAGCTTGGACAGACTCTTGCATTACATCACCTAACTTACCTGTAATAGTAAGCTTGCCCTTACCCGGCATAATAGCAGCTTCAATCTGTAAAAGCGCACCACCTGTCTCTGTCCACGCAAGTCCTGTTGCAACACCAACTTGTTCTTCTTCTTCCTTTTGTCCAAATCTATACTTAGGTACTCCAAGATATTTAGAGATATCATCTGTTTTTATAATTACTTGTTTAAATCCTTCTGGATTTTTAGCTACTTCTTTTGCTACCTTACGACAAATAGAGGCTAGATTTCTCTCTAGATTTCTTACTCCAGCCTCCCTAGTATACTCCCTAACAATCTGAAGTATTGCTTGATCCTCGATCTTAAGATGATCCTCTTTTAATCCATGTGCCTTAAGCTGCCGTGGTAAAAGATATCCCTTTGCAATCTCTAACTTTTCTTCCTCTGTATATCCAGAAAGCTCTATTATCTCCATTCTGTCTTGAAGAGGAAGAGGGATTGTATGAAGCGCATTTGCAGTAGTAATAAATAAGACCTCTGAGAGATCATAGTCTAAATCTAAATAGTGATCGTTAAATGCATAGTTTTGCTCAGGATCTAATACCTCAAGAAGTGCAGATGCAGGATCTCCCCTAAAATCAGCGCTCATCTTATCTACTTCATCTAGGCAGAAAACAGGATTTATAGTACCAGCCTTTTTTAAAGACTGGATAATCTTTCCAGGAAGCGCTCCAATATATGTACGTCTGTGTCCTCTTATCTCTGCCTCATCCCTTACACCACCAAGAGAAAGACGGACAAAGTTTCTACCAAGTGCCCTTGCAACAGAACGAGCTAAAGAGGTTTTACCAACACCTGGAGGACCAACAAAGCAAAGGATTGGTCCCTTCATCTTTTTCACAAGGCTTTGAACAGCCAGATATTCAAGAATCCTCTCCTTTGGCTTTTCAAGCCCATAGTGATCCTCATTTAATATACGCTCTGCCTCTTCAAGATCATGTTTGTCTTTAGTCCTTTCATACCATGGCAAAGACAATATCCAGTCTATATAGTTTCTTACAACTGTTGCCTCTGCCGACATTGGAGGCATAATCTTAAGCTTCTTAAATTCCTGCCTTACCTTTGCAGCAGCCTCTCTAGGAAGTCTCTTTTTCTTTATACGACGCTCAAGCTCTTGGAGATCACTTTGAACGTCGTCTTTTTGTCCCATCTCCTTTTGAATTGCGCGCATTTGTTCGTTTAGATAATAATCACGCTGATTCTTCTCCATCTGTTTCTTAACTCTATCTTTAATGCGCTGCTCTGTCTGAGCAATCTCTATCTCTGCGCGCATCATTCCATATAGACGCTCAAGACGCCTTCCAGGATGTATTAACTCTAAAAGAGATTGTTTTTCCCCTACCTTAAATGGAACATGAGCGGCTATGGTATCTGCGAGTCTTGATGGATCAGTAATAGAAGCAATAGATAAAGCTACTTCTGGAGATATCTTTTTCTTTAATTTTACAAACTCATCAAATGCCCCAACAGTAACCCTAATAAGAGCTTCTATTTCTGGACCACTTACCTCAATATCAGGAAGCTCTTGTACCTCTACAAGGAAAAACTTCTCCTCTGGTAGATATTGAACAATCCTTGCCCTCTTTTTGCCTTCTATAAGAGCCTTTACAGTACCATCAGGTAACCTTAATAGCTGCAAAATTGTACCAATGGTACCAATCTTGTATATGTCCTGTTCGCTTGGCTCATCTACCTTGGCATCCCTTTGGGCAGATAAAAATATCTCCTGCCCTGATGCCATAGCATGTTCAATTGCCTGAACAGATTTATCTCGCCCAACAAACAGTGGGGCGACCATATGAGGGAAAAGGACTATATCTCTAAGTGGAAGAAGCGGTAGTTGAATAATCTTGCTCTCACTCATAAACCCCTGGCGTGTTTAAGGGCCCGCCGGCCCATAGTTTTAAGACGCTTTGGTCTTTGGTTCAGTAATCAAAATAGGCTCTGCGTTGTTAACAATAACGTCTTCGTTAATTACACACTCTTTTACTTCTTTCCTAGATGGAAGCTCATACATAACATCAAGCATGGCCTTTTCTATAATCGCTCTAAGTCCTCTAGCACCAGTCTTTTTCTCTATTGCCTCTCTGGCAATTGCCCTTATAGCTCCTTCAGTAAAGTGAAGCTTTATGTTGTCCATCTCAAATAGCTTTTGGAACTGTTTAATAAGGGCATTTTTAGGCTCTCTTAAAATCCTTACAAGTGCATTTTCATCAAGCTCTTCTAAAGTAGCAACCACTGGCATTCTACCAACAAACTCTGGAATAAGGCCATACTTTATAAGGTCTTCTGGTTGAACCTTTTCCAATACCTCACCTAGGGAAAGATCCCTTGCACCCTGTACGTCTGCTCCAAAACCTATGGAAGATTTACCTAACCTAGTCTTAATAATAGAGTCTAAACCAACAAATGCCCCACCACAAATAAACAATATATTAGTTGTATCAACTCTTACAAAATCCTGCTGAGGATGCTTACGTCCTCCTTTGGGTGGAACATTTGCAATAGTACCCTCTATAATCTTTAAAAGTGCTTGTTGTACACCCTCTCCTGATACATCCCTTGTAATAGAAGGACTGTCAGACTTACGGGCGATTTTATCAATCTCATCAATATAGATAATTCCTCTGCTCGCAAGTTCAACATCATAATCTGCAGCCTGTAATAAATTTAATATGATATTTTCAACATCTTCCCCAACATAACCAGCCTCTGTAAGGGTTGTAGCATCTGCTATAGTAAATGGTACATTTAATATCTTAGCCAGTGTCTGAGCTAAAAGGGTCTTACCTGAACCAGTTGGCCCTATAAGCAAGATGTTACTCTTTTGAAGCTCTACATCATTTAGAGAAACATGGGAATCTATTCTCTTATAATGATTATGAACAGCTACGGAAAGTATCTTTTTAGCCTTTTCTTGGCCAATAACATAATCATCTAACAGGGCTTTTATCTCCGCAGGCTTTAGTATGCGCTGGGATGTAAACTCCTCTTCCCTCTCATATTCTTCTGCTATAATATCATTACATAATTCTATACATTCATCGCAGATATAAACATTAGGTCCTGCGATTAGCTTTCTGACTTCATCTTGGCTCTTACCACAAAAGGAACATCTTAAAACGTCTTTTTTATCTTTATCCTTTTTTTTGGGCATCAGGCTTGATCCTCCTGGACAATTGAACTACGCTTAGTAATTACTTGATCTATCAAACCATATTCTTGGGCTTCTTTGCCACCCATAAAATAGTCTCTTTCTGTGTCTTCTTTAATCTTATCTATTGGTTGACCAGTATGATGTGCCAATATTTCATTCAGTGTCTCTCTTAACCTCAAGATTTCTCTAGCATGTATGTCAACATCTGTTGCCTGCCCTTGAAATCCACCCATTGGTTGATGAATCATAATCCTAGAATGAGGTAATGCAAATCTCTTGCCTTTTGCCCCTGCTGCTAAAAGAAGTGCTCCCATACTAGCAGCTTGTCCAATGCAAAGCGTTGCAACATCTGGCTTTATATATTGCATTGTATCATATATTGCTAATCCTGCAGTAACTAATCCACCAGGAGAATTAATATATAATGTAATATCTCTTGAAGGATCTTCAGCTTCTAAAAATAGAAGCTGTGCAATAACTAAATTTGCAACCTCATCATCTATAGGAGAACCTATAAAGACAATCCGCTCTTTTAAAAGTCTTGAATATATATCATAAGCCCTCTCTCCTCTTGGGCTCTGTTCTATTACAATGGGTATTAATGGCATAAAGTCAACTCCTTTTAGAATAATTTTAAACTATTTAAGACTCTGCCGCACCACTATTATTTACATCCTGTTTTTTACTATCCCCTTCTGTATCATCTTGATTATCTTGTGACTCTTTAGTCTCATCTATCTTTTTTATTTTTGCATTTTTTAATAAAAATTCTACTGTCTTTTGTGATCTTATCTTTGGAATTATATGACCAACAATTGCCTGCTCAAGTTGCTCTTTATCAAGAGAACTTCCTGCAAGTTGACTATAATAGGGCTCCATGTCTTTATCTTCAGGATAGATCTCTTCTTTATCCGCAATCTTATCTAAAATAAGCTCTAACTTAACTTGCCTTTCAGCATCTTCTCTCATCTTTTCCTTAAGTCGATCTTCACTAATTTGAGCCTTCTGAAGATCGTAGCCTCTTTCATACAAGTGTGCAGTTACATTATCTACCATTTGCTTTAACTTTTCTTCTACAAGCCTCTCTGGTACTGGGAATTCTACCCCTTCTAAAAGTTTGTCTAAAAGCTGCCTTCTCATCGCAGCCTTTGCACCTTCTTCTTTATCCTTAAGAAGTTGCTTCCTAAGCTTCTCTTTAAGATCATCAACACTCTTTACGTCTTTTCCAAACCTTGAGATAAATTCTTCATTAAGCTCAGGTAGCACCCTCTGCTTAATCTGCTTAACTTTTACATGATATCTAACACTCTTTCCTGCAACAAGCTCATTAATAGCATCCTCAGGATAACTTATCTCAATATCTTTTTCGGCACCCTTTTCCATGCCAATCAATTCTGACTCAAACTTCTCATTAAAATTACCAGCCCCTACTTCTAAATAATAATTCTCCTCTTTTAACTCCTCTACAGGCTTTTCATCAATAAAACCTTCATAGTCTATTACGACTATATCACCTTCTTTTACAGGTCGGTCTTCTTCTACATCCTTAACCTCTGCATAAAAACGTACTAAGGCATTAAACTGCTCTTCTACCTCTTCATCAGTTACATTAACTTCTGGCTCCTCTATCTCAATACCTTTGTATTGTGGTAATTCAAACTCAGGCCAAACGTCCACAACAGCACTATAAGTAAATGGCTTTCCATCAGAAATCTTTGAAAAATCCTTTATCTCAGGGGCTAAAATTAGAGAAAGATTTGCCTCTTTCAGTGCCTCAGGAAGGCTCTCTTTAATGAGAGACTCAGCAACTTGAGCATTTACTCGATCTGCATACATCCTCTCAAGTACAGAACGAGGGGTCTTACCCTTTCTAAATCCTCTTACAGTTACTTGTTTGCTAAGTAACGTATAAGCCTCTGAAAGTTCCTTTGAAACCTTTTCGGGAGAGATTTCTATTTTTAGCTCTTTTTGTACTGGTCCTAAGTCTTCAACTGTAACCTTCATTCATCCTCACCTTTCTATATTGGAATTATTTTTTATTGTATTCAAATACTATCCTAAAATACTAACTAACCTTCTTATCCTCAATTATCCTCATGGCCTAAACTTTCTTAAAAACGATAGGTAAAAAATGGAGGGACCTCCAGATGAATCTATAGTTTGGTGCGAGAGGCGAGAGTCGAACTCGCACGGGTTAGCCCCACTGGATCCTAAGTCCAGCGCGTCTACCAGTTCCGCCACTCTCGCACATGTAGCTAAATTTAATCCTTTTATTTTTACCACTTAATCACAATTAAAAAACAGCATCCATAATAAACTGCAACGGCTAATCTAATAAAACCTTTCCTGTTAGTCAAGAAGACTTGTAAATGAAATATAGTATTGACCCTATTTTCTTTTCCTCATATAAAAATCAAAACCATATGTTGCACATTATCAATATTTAAGTTTTATTTCATTGGATTTTGAACTTAAAAAAGCAATTAAAAACGGAGGAAAATACATGGAAAGAACACTGTCTATTATCAAACCAGATGGAGTAGCGAGAGGTCTAATTGGCGAAGTAATAAAACGCTTTGAAAAAGAAGGTATTAAAATAGTAGCTATGAAAATGCTCCATATGAGTAAAAAAGAGGCTGAAGGATTCTATGAGGTACATAAAGACAAACCATTTTTTGATAGTCTAACAACCTTTATGTCTTCAGGGCCAATTGTAGTGATGGTACTTGAAGGCGAAAATGTAATCCAAAAAAATAGAGACTTAATGGGGGCTACAAATTATAAGGAGGCTGCCCCAGGTACAATTAGAGCAGACTTTGCTACTGATATTGAAAAAAATGTTGTACATGGATCTGACTCTCCAGAAAATGCTAAAAAAGAAATTTCATATTTCTTTAGCACATTAGATATATGTGAAAGATAATATATTTGCCTTGGAACTTAAATTAATATCCTACATAAAACAAAAATCTAACCTTAAACACCTTGACAAACAACTGGTCCATGGAATCGGTGATGACTGTGCAGTTATAGATATACAAGGAGAAAAACTCCTTATAACCACTGATTCCATGGTCCAGGATGTACACTTTAGACTTAAATGGTCCCCTCCATATCTCTTAGGGAAAAAGGCTGCTAGCTCCAGTATAAGTGATATTGCTGCTATGGGGGCAATCCCTAAGTGGGCACTCTTAAATCTTTGTATCCCAAAATCAATTCCACAAGAATTTATATCTGATTTTATAGATGGATTTTTAGAAAGATTAGATGAATACAAAACCACCTTAATTGGAGGAGATATTACTTCATCACCTTCAACCCTAACAATAAGTGTAACAATTATTGGAACAAGTTTAGGAAATAGATATCTTCTGCGTAAAAAGGACTTTTCTAAAGGAGACCTAATATTTTGCTCAGGATATTTAGGAGAAGCTGCTGCAGGACTGTTAATTTTAGAAAATAAAAAACCTAAGATTAAAAAGTTATTAAAGAAGGCCTATAAAAGATGTAAAAAAAGGCTTATAAATGCCTTCTTAGACCCTAAAGCCCTTGTAGATATAGGACTTAGCCTATCCTCAAAAGAACTAGATTGCGCCCTTATGGATATATCAGATGGAATAGCAACAGACCTATGTCATATGTTAAAGGACTCTGGTTTTTGTGCAAAGATATATCTAGATAAGCTACCGATATCAAGAGCAGTTAAAACTATAGCAAAAATCTTTAGAATATCTCCATATGATCTAGCATTAAAAGGTGGAGAAGACTATCAATTACTTTGGATCCTAGAGCCCAATAAGGCAAAAAAGATTATACCAGAATTATCTAGACTGTTTAATTATCCTATATCCCTTATAGGATATATTGACTATGGACAAGGTATATGGGTTAAAAGGCAAAATCGGTGGCAAGAGGTCTCTTATACAGGCTTTGAACATAAATTTTAAATGAATAAGATATTGTTTTGTTCAAAATTAAAGGCAAACCCTACTATAAAAGAAGATATTGACACGGTTTTTGTTACTATAGATGATGTTAAGATCTTAATAAGAATATCCTGGCAAAATGGCTATGTAGTCTATCTAGATCTAACAGAGGTTAACTCTGTAGAAAAAAAACTTGCCTATGCTAACAAAATAACATTAAACGCCTTAACAAAATTTCTATATAGGCAAACACCTACACTTTTATTGCCATTTTCTATCTACACAACAAAATTTATGAAAAGAGTCTATCAACAGACCCTAAACATCCCTTTTGGTTTTACTACTAGTTATAAAGAACTTTCTGAAAGACTCTCTACATCCCCACGGGCAATTGGTATGGCAATGAAAAAAAACCCCATCCCCCTTATAATCCCATGTCATAGAGTCATTGGTAAAAAAGGGCAATTGACTGGATTCTCTTCAGGATTAAAAATAAAAGAAAAGTTACTTAAATTGGAACAAACAAAAAAGGTAGATTTAACTATATATACTAACATAAAATAACTATGTTAATGGAGGAAAAAGTGTCTGAGTTATATTTTAATCTTAAAGTTATCTCTAAAAAAGTTGGCCTTAGTGCCGATACGATCTTAGAGTGTTTAGAAGAGGGTCTTATAAGCCCATGTAAAGAAGAAAAGGAACTGCTATTTGATCAACAAACAGTTAAAAGACTTATAAAAATAAAACATCTAAAAGAAGACCTTGGAGTAAATCTAGCAGGCATAGATATCATATTGCGACTTTGTGAAAGGATTGAAGAATTAAATAAAAGGATTAATGCCTTGCAAAAGGCTCTTGGTAAAGAAGATAAAAATGAAGATATAGAAAAAACTTTTGGACCTAAAAGACAAAGGACAACACTTAATTTCTCAAAACCAATCGAGTTTATAAAAGTTATTGAGGTTATAGAAGACGATTAGAATTACACCTTTAATAATATTTCTTATCGCCTTTATATGCGGCATAATCTCATATAGATATAAATTTATCCCACTATCACCTCATATAATAATCATCTTGTCTTTTTTATCTTTATTGGCATTAGTTGGGATAAAATATCTAAAAAAGAGCAAATTAAAAAATTACTTAAAAACTATACTGATTATCTCCCTTTCTTTTTCTATATTTTTCCTTTTAGGAAACATCTGTCTTTACCTTAAATACAAAAATATTATTAAACACTCTATTCAATTAAAACCTTATGTAGATACTAAAACACCAAGCATACTTGAAGGGATTATACTTTTATGTCCTAAACCTTTAAAGAATAATGGAATAAGATATAAAGTAGTTGCAACCAAGATACTATCACCTTATCCTAAAAAGTTAACCGCTCAGTTTATCTCACTGACCTTAAAAGATACTCCTTTATCTCTAATTGCTCCTGGAGATGTTATAAGATTTAAAGCCAAGCTAAAATCTATAAGAAACTATAATAGTCCTGGTAGCTTTAATAGAAAATTATGGTGGGAACAAAAAGATATAAGAATAAGTGCATACTGTAACAGCCCTCTTAATATTGCTATTATTTCAAAATGGGAACCTAATCATTTTGATATCCTAAAACCATGGCTGTGGCCTATATTTTTAGAAAGACTTCGTTTTAAAATACTAAACGAACTAAAAACAGGCTTTTCAGATAGCTCATTTCCTCTAGCAGCAGCATTATTGCTTGGGATTAAAACTGCTATACCAGATACAACAAGACAGCTATTCTCTGACCTTGGCATAGGACATCTTCTTGCTATATCTGGACTTCATATGGCACTTATTGGACTCTTATTTGGTTCTACAATATATATAATTATACTCTTTATTCCTAATGCCTTATATTATCTAAATATTAGAAAATTTACATGTGCAATTACCCTGATCTTTCTGTTTATATATTGTGCTCTTACTGGATTTTCTCCCTCTGCAACTAGAGCATTTATAATGATTTTGACATTTAGTATAGCATTTCTTTTTGATTTATCTAGTGATAGTTTAAATACTTTAGCAATAGCTGCATGGATAATACTATTATTAAATCCACTTAGCCTATTTTCAATATCTTTTCAGTTATCATTTAGTGCGGTTTTGTTTTTGATATTAAGTTGGAAAGTCTTTTCTAAAAAAGAATTATTAAGATTACGAGTTAGAGATAAAAAATATAGATTATTTAAGCTATTATATGAATTTTTATTAATTAGTTTAATAGCATTTGTTGTTACTGTACCTTTAATTAGTTTCTATTTTAACAGAATAAGTATTATAAGTATTATTGCAAACTTGTTCTTTGTACCTATAATTAGTTTTCTAATTTTACCTCTTCTAATTAGTTCACTTTTTTTACTTCTAATATATAAAGATTTAGCATTCTTTTTATGGAAAATAGCAAATTATGCTATTGAAATTACACTAAATGCTATGAATTATCTTAGCAAATTAGTCCCTTGTGCTCTTTGGGTTAGTCCACCTACAATATTAGAGATAGTCATTTATTATGGTATTTTAACCCTTATATTTTTAATCTGGATGTATGACATAAAATGGAAAAAATCCTTGTCCTTATTAGCTATTGGACTATGTCTCTTTATACTTTTTATACCCAAGATCAATAGCTTTAATGGAATAAGATTTTATGTGCTTGATGTAGGGCAAGGGCTTTGTCAGATATTAGAATTACCAAGGCAAAAAAAGATTGTACTAATAGATGCAGGACCATCATTTCCCAGTGGATTTAATACTGGACAAGTAGTAGTAGGACCATTTTTAAGAAAAATAGGATATAAAAAGATTGATATAGTTATATGCTCCCATCCAGAAAGAGATCATATAGGTGGAATAATTCCCTTAATAAATGAATTTAAAATAGGAAAAATCTTTTATCCTTATGCTATAAAAACTAATGATATATGTTGGAAACAAACATTGACTCTTATAGGTCAAAAACATATAAAAACCTTTGCTATACACAAAATAAAAACGATTAAAATAGACAATGCCACTATTAAAATCTTTCCATATATAAATAAGCTCTCTAAAAAAGTTAGCAAAAATGAGAGATGTCTTGTTACAGAAGTAATTTATAAACAGAAAAAGATATTACTTTGTGCAGATATAAATAAAAGAAGGGAATTATCCCTTATAAAAACACAAAACATTAGAAAGATAGATGTTATCGTTGTACCTCATCATGGAAGCCTTAGTTCAAGCTCTTTACAATTCTTAAAAGCTACAAAACCACATATAGCTATATTCTCAGTAGGATTTAATAATCACCTACATCTCCCATCAAATAAGGTAGTTAATAGATACAAAGGAATAGGTGCTTTAATACTTAGGACTGATATAAATGGTACAATTTGTATATCTATATCAGATAAGGCTAAATTATATATAAACTGCTATAAAAATTATTAAAAATTTTATCTACAGCTCTCTATCGCCTTTTCTATATCCTCTATATCTACATCATCTGTAACAAAGCATCTGCCAATTTCTGGACATAAAACAAAGTTTACTCTTTTAGCAATAGTCTTTTTATCATGATAAAGTAAGTCTATTAACTCTTTTGTATCTAAATTATTTGGTACATTAGTTGGAAGCCCCAAAGATTTTAATAGATTTCTAAGCCTTATAAATTCTTCTTCAGAAAACATTCCCTTAATAATCGCTAGACGTGATACCACTACCATACCAATTGAAACGGCACAACCATGAGCTATACTATAGTTTGAAGCCGCCTCTATGGAATGGCCTATGGTATGCCCAAAATTTAAAATGCGTCTAAGACCACCTTCCTTTTCATCTTGAGAGACAACTTGAGCCTTAATAGAGCAGGATTCTTTAACAATTTTGCATATCAACTCTGGCTCAAGTTGGACAATATCTTCATAACGCTCCTCCAATAGTTTAAATAAGTCCTTACTCATTATCATTCCATATTTAACTACCTCAGCCATACCATTTATAAATTCCTCTTTAGGAAGACTAGCAAGAGTTCCAATATCACAATAGACCCTTTTAGGTTGAAAAAAGGTTCCAAGTAGATTTTTCCCTTCTGGGATATCTACTCCTGTCTTACCACCAACAGAAGAATCAACTTGAGCCAAAAGCGTTGTAGGAAGTTGTATACAACTTATACCCCTCATGTAAATAGATGCCAAAAACGCAGCAATATCTCCTGTAACTCCACCTCCAAGAGCAAGTATCATGCTTTGTCTGTCTGCCCCATTTTTAACCATCTGCCTTGCAAGAGACACTATGGTATCCATATTCTTAGAAGACTCTCCTGCTGGAAAGCTAAGTAGATATACGTTTAATCCTTGCTGCTTTAATATGTTTAAGAGGTCTTCTCCTAGTAAATCTGAAACATTTGAATCAGAGATGATAAAATAAGAGGATGCAGGAAAATCCTTTTTAAGATCTTCACCCACATTTGTTAAAATCCCCGGACCAATCAGTATATCATAAGAATGCTTGTCAAGATCTACCCTAACCTTCTCCCATACAAAATCTAGCTCTTTCATGTTAATATCCCTTTATATCTTTTATTTAACTAGAATAGGCCAAAAATATGCATTAAAATCAAAAAGCTAATAATAAAGGAAAAGAATAAAAAATTAACTATGAAAATGTCAAATACTTTTAGATGTAAAACTCTCATTTTTACTGTAGCAGTTGTAATACTATCCATCTATAGCTGTAGCCCTAAAAGGGCTATCATTAAAACAAACCCCAAACCAATTATAAACAAAAAACAGCTCATACACAGATTGAAAAAAAGAGCTCGTTCATTACACAGCATGTCTGCTACAGCAATGGTGCAAGTATCCTATAATGGAAGAGTGCTTCCATGGGTAAGGTGTAGGCTATATTGGGCTAAATTTCAGGATAGAGTAGTTATAAGAGTAATAGGATTGGGATTTTTTGGACAAAAGATGTTTGACTTTCTGGCAGGAGCTCAAGCCATATATCTCTATATACCTTCAACTGGAAAAGTCTTTACTTCTACCTATAGTGAAGCCTCAATCCTTCTTGGGTTTGATCCTTTATTATTGGGAAAAGAACTAAAATGGCTACTACAACCTTACTGTCTTGTTAATAAAAGGCCTAAAAAACTAAGGATTAATAGAATAAATGCATGGCTTAGAGTAAGCATAGGTAATTTTAGATATGCAACAGAAAGGATTGACCTTTTTGATTGTTCTATAAAAAATTTATCACTTCCTCAGTTAAGGGCTTCTTATCAAAATTATGCCTATCTTAATGCCAACATTTATTATCCACAATATATTGTAATATCTAGTAAAATTAAGCCCTTTTCTATAAGGATTAAGTTAGAATCTATAATGGTAAATAATATCTCTTGTGCAAATTCAGTATTTAATGCCACAGCATTTCTTAAACTTCCCCTTGCTCCTTTATCTTTACTTTTTATGAACATTACTTAGCTTATCAAATAGTTATGAGCACAAAAAAAATAAAAAAGGAGCAAGGCTATGGGAATGAAAGTGGTGATTATTGGTGCGGTTGCAGCAGGTCCTAAAACAGCATGTCGTCTAAAAAGGCTAATGCCAGATGCACAAATCACAATGATTGATCAAGACGACATAATCTCTTATGGTGGCTGTGGAATACCCTATTATGTATCAGGTGATGTTCCAGATGATTCAGAGCTATACTCCACAAATTTTCACATGATAAGGGATGTAAATTTCTTTAAAAATGCAAAAGGGGTGGAACTAAAAACAAAACGTAAAGCAATAGGCATAGATCGTAAGAAAAAAGTGGTCATAGCTAAGAACCTTGAAACAGGTAAAGAAGAGGAATTTCCTTATGATAAATTAGTCCTTGCTACAGGAAGTAGACCAAATGTAATACCAGTAAAAGGAGTAGACTTAGATGGTGTCTTTACCATAAGTAACCTACATAAAGCTATAGAGATTAGGAAACGTCTTACTCAAGGCAAGGTCGAAAAGGCTGTAGTAATTGGTGGTGGAGCAATAGGGATTGAGATGGCCGATGCCATTGGTGATCTTTGGGGGGTAGAGACCAAAATAGTTGAATTTATGCCTCAATTATTACCTAAAGTAGTAAATAATACCATATCTCTTATGATCCAAAAGAAACTAGAGGATCACAACATAAAAGTCTATACAAGTGAAACAGTAAAATCTATAGAAGGTGATGAAAACGGACATGTAAAAAAAGTAATAACTGATAAACATGAATTTGATGCTGATCTTGTACTCCTAGCTACAGGGGTACGGCCTAGGGGAGAGCTTGCAAAAGATGCTGGACTTGCTGTCTCCTCTTATGGAGCAATAGTAGTAAATCAGCGTATGCAGACATCTGATCCAGACATATATGCAGCAGGAGACTGTGTAGAGGTAATAAATCTAATTACAGGGAAAAAGGCTTATGCCCCAATGGGTTCTCTTGCAAATAGACAAGGACGAGTTGTTGCTAATAATATAGCAGGAATCCCTTCCGTATTTGATGGAGTAGTTGGCACATTTATTACCCAAGTTTTTGACATAAGTGTAGGTGCAACAGGACTAAGTGTTGAGCTTGCCCAACAAGAGGGCTTTGATGCTGAAAGTGTTATGATTGTAACTCTCAATAAAGTACACTTTATGCCAGAACATGCCCCTCTTTATGTAAATATAATTGTCGATAAAAGGACTAGAAGATTCCTAGGCTTCCAAGGTGTTGGACCTATGGGTGATTCTTTACTTGCTAGGCTAAATGCGGCAGCTACAGCACTTAAGTTCAAGGTAACAATAGATGAGCTAAGCACTGTTGAACTTGCTTATGCCCCACCATTTGCCACTCCTGTAGATTGTTTAAATGTAGCAGCAAATGTAGCGGAAAACCTCTTAAATGGGATGTTAAAACTTATAACTCCTCAGGAATTCTCTGAGTGGATAGAAAATCCGTCACTTCATGAAGACTGGATTGCACTGGATGTAAGAGAAGAACAAAGTGCAAAACCCTTTATGGAAGCTTTTGGGCCTAGATGGATATGTTTAAGATACGATAAGATAAGGTCTGAGTATCACAAACTACCTAAAGACAAAACCCTTATTCTTGTATGTAGTAGCGGGACAAGAAGTTATGAGGTACAATTGTTTTTAGATACCTTAGGATATAAATCCTTGGTTTTAGATGGAGGCATGGCTGTATTTAATATGATACCATGCCCATGGTATCCTAAAAAATCATAAAAAGACAAGGAGGTAGCAAGATAGATGAACGTGATTAATAAGACAATAATTTTTTTGATTATTTGCTCTTTTTTTAATATACATTCTGTGCTTGCTGCCTCCTGTCCAAATGCAAAACAGTTAGAGATTCTTATAAATAAAACATTTCACAAAAACCTAAAAATTGTAAAAGTGACACAAAGTGAGATAAAAGGAATCTGTGCTGTAGAAGTAAAACTTGGCACCCTATTAAGAATTATATATGTAGACTCAAAGGCTAGATATCTACTTACAGGTAAGATATACGATATAAAAACAGGTGAAAATCTTACTCAAAAACAACTAGGTGATTTAAATAAACTAACTCCAAAAGAGCTCAAGACCCTAGATAAATATGTAGCGTTTACTTTTGGTAAGAAAGGAACCCCTATCTACTTTGTAAGTGATCCTATATGCCCATATTGCAGAAAGGCAGAAAAAGTAGTTAAAGAAATGGCAGAAAAAGGGATTATAAAAGCACATTATGTACTATATCCTTTGAGCTTCCACCCCGGTGCATATGAAAGATGTGTATCAATAATTTGTGAACATAAAGGTATTAAAGCCTATGAGACAGGCAATATACCATCTAATCAATGTAAAGAAGGACAAAAATGGATAGATAAATCAAAGGAATTTTTAAATTCAAAAGGAATATATGGTACACCAACCTATATCTTTTTAGATGGTAGGCACTACACGGGATTTTTAACAGAAAAACAGCTTATTGAAATGGCTCATATAAAAGTAAGAAAGAAATTTCACACACCCCACAAATTACCATAAACTTCATATCACTTAAAATTTTTAAAATTTAAAGTTAATTATATTTGAGCATATGCTAAATAATTGAAAAAATTTGTCACTTATTTATAAAAATTGTCATTATAAATCCAAAGGTTAAATAAAAAAAGCGGCCCCTTCGGGCCGCATATAAAATAATAAATCCACCCCACCCAAATAATAAATATTTATACCATTGTTGCCTTCATTGGTACAGTAATATGTTTTAAATGTTCCCAGCTATCCTTAGGAGGACACATATCTTCTTTTTCTACCATCTCCTTCATTTTATATACAAATTCCATATCATTACCACCAAAGAACCTATAAAGATTTGCAAAATCTGGAAGATCTGCATAAGCTTCTCTCATTCTATCTGGTAGTGTCTGTAGATCAGTCCATTCTAAATATGCAGGTGCTTCCTTAAGACCAGGGTAATACTTAAGCCCTCCTATTCTACTAAAAAGTAGTATGTCTTCATAAAATGGAGCATGCTTAGGATGAACAGATATAATCATATCATCATAACCTTTAACTATTGCATAAACCCCAAGCCATTTAAAAACGTGTAAAAATGCATTTACTGCATCCTTACATGGTTTAGCTGCAAGAGAGGTTATCTCTACTATACTTCTGTTTTTAGACCTGAGTTTATTTATTTCTTTAGAATATATCTTATCACTAGGAAGTCCTAAGTTTGGACTATCTTGTACTAAAGTAGCAGTGGCAATAGGCTCTCCATTAATACGCATAAGAGCTATAACAGCACGTGAGTCAGGGTTCATCTGATATGGAGTAATCCACAGACCACCTTCTTGTGGATTTATAAGTCCTATTTCACAATATCTATCATGTACCAGCTTGCAAGCCTCTCTCAACCCCTCTGGGCTCTTTACTAATTTTATAGAATACCTGCCCTCTGCAGGTGTCTGTGTAAGCTTTGTTCTTTTTAATCTTAGGATTCTTTTGTCTTGAATAGAGATTGTCTTCTTTTTCCTACACTCAATATTAGTATTGATATTTCCTAATGCTTGCATAGCTAGCTCCTTTTTAATCTTTATATTATCCTAATTATCCTCTACCCAATATCTTGTTTCTCTTTTGTATTTTAAGTGAGCAAAAATGATGCCTAAATTACTTATAAGCAACTTTTACAAACAACTTTAAATTTTTGTTGAATTTTCGATAAAGTTGTGAATAGTATTTGCTGAAGCCTTTTATTTTGACAACAATTATGGAAAATCTAGGAGGATGCTCTGATGAAGCGATATAAACCTCTAGTCTTTTTAATCTTAATTTTATTCTTAACAAGCTCTACAAGTTATGCCATCTCAAAGGAAAAAGCCCTTAAGTTAGGACATGAACTGGCGTGGAAAGTCTATAATAGATATATAGGGAATGATAGTTGTGCTGATATGCAGATGATTCTTATAAACAGTACGGGTAATAAACGTATAAGAACAATGAAGATGTGGACCTTAAATGAGGGTAAAAAACGTTTCACTTTAATAAGATTTTATAGCCCTGCTGATATAGCTGGTACAGCCTTTTTAGACCAATCTTATGGGAAAGGAAAAGAAGTTCAACACCTTTATTTACCCGCCCTTGGAAGAGCTAGAAGGATTTCTGGTAGGTTAAAAACTCATAGATTTGTAAATTCTGACTTTACTTATGAAGATCTAGAAAGGCACTATCCTGATCACTATACAAATATAATACTTGGCATTGGTAAATACAAAGGACATAAATGTTGGATATTAGAAAGCATTCCAAAACCTGGAATATATTCTCAGTATTCAAAATATATCTCATGGATAACCCCTTATCTTTTGCCAGTTAAAATCGATTATTATGACAAAAATGGCAAGCTTATAAAGACATACAGAGCACTAAAGTGGAAAAAAACTCAAAATATTTGGACTATTTACGATGGTATTATGAAAGACCTAGTAGCTAAACATAGTACTGAACTAATTATTAATAAAATTCGATATAATATTGGACTAGATAAATCAATATTCTCAGTAAATAGAATGGGGACATTTTAAATGAAAAGAAAAGCTATATTTCAATACCTATTAAGTTTGTCTTTATTGTTTTTAATACCCTTAACCTCTCAGGCATATCAAATTGATATAAATAGACTTAAATGGGTTGATACTATCTATAAACCCATTATCCCAGTAATACACAATATCACTAGATTAAAATGTAAAGAAGTAAAAGGAAGATGGTATAATACATCAGCTTTCGATATAAAAGATGACAATTCATATGAATATACAAAGGCATTTAGAAATATAATTTGGTTAAATGCTGATTATACATCTAATATAAATGGTACAAGTACCTCAAATATTATATTTCTTAGAGCATCTGGGAGATTTAACAGAATAGATGAGTTTAATTCTGATAATCATCAACGTAGTATAAATTTAGAAATTTGGGATAGTTATATAAGTTTAACTGAACCTAACTGGGATATACTTATAGGTAAAAAGATCGTAAGATGGGGCAAAACTGATCAAATAAGTCCAGTAGATAATGTAAATCCACAGGACTTTCGCTCCTTTGTTCTTTTAAAAAGAGAAGATAGAAAAGAACCTGTATTTATGATAAGAACTCGACTATTTCTAGGTGCCAACACCCTAGAATTTATACTAGATCCACAGGCACGTCATAACAGACTTTATTACTTTGACTCTGATTGGGCAGTATTTGATCATATAAAAGAGGAATACAAAAACTTACCATATATAGGACAGGTTATAGAGAATCTACACATAAAAAAGCCCTCAAATGGACCTGCTCTTAAAAACAGTGAAGTTGGTATAAGATTGTCTGGTGACCTAAGTAACTTTGACTATGGAATAAGTATACTTTGGGCACACAATAGGTCTTTATATCCATATATAAAGAGCTTTCCAATAAAAGGTATTTATGTTGATAACTTAGACAATATCACGTTTAATCCATACACTAATAAGGTCGTTGGAAATGATATTGTCATAGAATATCCAAGAGATACAATATTTGGGTTATCTCTTGAAACTACTGCTGGACCCTATGGTATAAGAGGAGAATGGGCATGGCATACTCATTACGTGCTAATGCAAAAGGACTTAACATCAGTAAAAAAACACTGCCTTGTATATGTACTTGGCATAGATCGTACATGGAACAATAATATCTATACAAATCTAGAATTTATACAACAATGGATCCCACATTGGGATAATAATATATTATTTGAAAGGCGCTTGGATTCAGGGATCCTATTTAGGATATCAGATACATTCTTAAGAGATACCTTTAAAATAAAATTGCAAGGCAGTTACTCTTTTACTACAAGAGACTATTATTTAAATCCCGAGTTCTCATATAAGCCTGAAGATAACTTGAGGCTATTTACTGGACTACATATAATTGGAGGTCCTGTCGACACATTATTCCATCAATATGACAAAAACGACGAAATTTATATAGGATTTGAGGCATTTTTCTAAAAATTTTAAAATGTTTAAATAAAAAATGCCTCAAGAGGCTTTCTTACTGCCCTAGCAGTTGGAGGAGAGGGACATCTTCCTATCCTAAATAAAAGAGCCTCACTTCTTTCTCCTTTTAAGATATCTTTCCAAATGGATTGCCACTTAGGTCTTATCTCACTTATGATATTGCGATGTTTAATAGAAAACGCTCTATCACCTTCAAGAGACACCCTTAAAAAAAATAAGGTTATGGCTGTAACAGGTTGCATAGAAAGCCCTAAAGAGGTGGCACAAAGCCAAATCCTCTCTAATGCCCTCCCTGCATTAAAAAATTCATATGGACTGTTGCCACTTATGCTTAAAAGCCCTACCGCTCCGCTATCTGTAATGGATTTTTTGGCATGCATAGCAACTGCACGACCTACCCCTATCTTATTAAAAAAATTCATAACAGGCCATGGCTCACAAAATCTTAAAAAGAGATCCCCGCCAAACCCAGCCTCTAGACTTCTTATAGGCATTCCATCTCTTTTTTTATTTATCTCATCTTGATTCCATCTGATTGTGGAATATAAAAATTCATGGAGATCCCTTCTTTCTACCCGAATGATATCTGCCTTAAAAACTAAAGATGCAACCTGTTTTTTTAATCTTTTATCTGTAATAAGAGAAAGCATTGCACCTTCTACTCCCTGTGCCTCTCTTACAAGCGCTTTTATCTCTTGGGAATCAAGTGGGGTCCTTTTATACGGTTTCCTATTTGTTGAACGAGTGCCAATTGCAGGATATAAATTTATTCTCTCTTTGCTCACCTCTCCTTTTTCTTTAAATTTAATACTTGCTATCGGATTGTTAGGATCAACATCTTTATGTGGATATATCTTAAACTCAGGCTCTATCTCTAAGGCACGCGATGCTATTAAAATATTCTCAAAAAGTGCTCCACTAGATAGATAAGTAGCCCTTTGGCCTACATTAAAAAAAGACTGGTCTGCCTTTGGATCAATAAATATATCTAATTCATTTTTGTTCTCATCAAATCGTAAACGCCATGGTTGAGTATTATCTCCTGAGGGAGCTAATATCCCTGCCTGAAGAATAGTCCTTATCTTATCATTCATGAGCGTCCTCCTGTAGACTTTCTATCCCCCCTTAATGCCAAAAGAGCAGGTAATACAAAAAGATCCGCCAAAAGAGCAACAAGCATTATTAATGCACAAAGAAAGCCAAATTCAATCGTTGGGATAAAATCTGATAAAACAAGTATTCCAAAACCACCAATTAACACCACAGAAGTGGCAATAGCTGCAAGACCTTTAGTAGTCCATGTATGAGATATAGCATCAAAAACACCATGTCCTTGTTGTCTAAACCTAGAATAGTGAATAGTAAAGTGTATGGTATCATCAACAGCAATACCTATTGCTACTGCTGAGATAATAGCAGTAGCAGTATTTATAGGTATCCCTACCCAGCCCATTAATCCTAAGTTACCAATAATCGGTAATATATTAGGTATAATAGCAATTACACCTAACCAAAAGGACCTTAATACAAAGAAAAACAAACCAAGTACAATAATCATTGCACTTGCAAGACTTTCTATCTGACTATTTACAATGTCAACTGACATCTTCTGGGTAAGAAATGTCTTTCCTGTAACCTGTGCGCTAATTCCTGTATGACTAAATATAATATTTAGTTCATTTTCTATCTCATGTATTAAAGGCATTAATACTCTAGTACTATGATAAGGTGTCCTTGCAGAAACCCTCATCCACTGATAATTTTGATCTATAAAATGATTCATCTCACTTCCATCATATATTAAAAGATACTGGGCAATAAGCTTTCTTGATTTAGGGATCCTATAATATTTAGATTCATTACTGTGAAATGCTTGATTCATAAGCTTTATAAAATCATTAAAATCTATAACCTTTGTAATTTCAGGTCTCTTCCTAAGCCAATTCTCAAGCTCCTCCACCCTATTTAAAATATGAGGATCCAAAAATGCATTTGGATTGTTAGCTTTAAGAGAAATCTCAAGTGTATCAACTCCTCCAAGATGCTTATCTACAAACGCAGCCCCTTTCCTAACTGTGCTAGAAGGCTTAAAATAATCTAAAAGATTCGTCTCTACCCTTAAATACCTACACCCTATTAAAGACACCACAGAAAAGATTACTGTTATAAAAAGTACCCAGTATCTAACTTTTAATACAAGCTCTCCCATGCCCTCTACAAAGGCATCAAGAGGTACCTTGATTACTCTAGAGGCAACCTCTACCCAACCAAGGAAATGAGGTAAAAATAGAAATGTAAGACAGTATTCAAGCATCATCCCCATTGCTGCAGCAATTCCAAAATGGCGAATAGAGGGGATATCACTAAGAGCTAAAGAGGCAAAACCTACAGCAGTAGTAAAACTTGTGAGAAAACAAGGCCACCACAACTCCTTTATTACTTGCAGTATTAGGTCTCTTTGTGTAGCAGTTGGAAATTCTCTATGAAATCTCTTTCTTACTCCCAAAAGCCTTGCACACACATGTATTCCATCTGCTAAAGAAAGTGCCATTATCAAAGGGGGTAAGATAGAAGTAAGAGGACTCAATGCGCCACCAATTAGTGTAAGTGAACCAACTGTCCACAAAAGAGAAAGTCCCATTGTCATCATTATAACTATAACTGCAGGTATCGCCCTTAAAAACCAATAGAGCATAACCCCCATAAGCACAGCAGTAATAGGGATGAAAAGTGCCATATCCCTATTCATTGCCTTTGCCATTGCCACATCTGTTACAGGCCAACCTGCTATATGAAGAGAAGTTATGCCCTTAGGTGGTGGGTTTTCTTTAATGACCCTTTTAATTGCCTTCACTACTCTTGCATCAAAATTAAAATCTTCAAAGTGCTGAGTGGTCCTTACAAGTAAAAGAGTAGATTTGGCATCTGGACTAATCAAATTGCCAACAATAAGAGGATTTGATAATGCCCTCTTTTTTATCCATTTTAGTTCTTTTTGACCCTTATGAGTATTGGGATCAGGGATCTTATCTGGAAGAAGCGGCTCCACTATAAATGCATTTCCTTCACCAACAATATCTTCTACAGAACTAAGACTTAGTACATCGCTTACCCCTTTTATTGACTCAAGTTTATGTGTTAGCCTTCTAATATATCTTAAAACAAAAGGCCTAAGACAATCTTTAGAACTAAAGGCTACAGCAATGCCATCATCTGCCCCAAATTGTCCTCTAAACTTCTGATAAAAAATCCTTTGAGGATCATTCTTAGGCACTAAAGAATCTATAGAAGTAACAACAGGAAGGTGAATAGTAAGAATTGTGGCATAAATACTAATCAGAATTACTATTAAAAACCATAACCACTTTTTATCAAGAACCCAACGTGAGTATATATCAAGCCAGCGATTTCTCTTTTGCAAGTTTCGCCTCCCGCAAGGCGGAAATTTTTTTAAGCTTCTTTAACACCCACCAACGCTTAAAACGCTGAATAGGGTTCTTATTACCCATCGGAATTTTACCCTTTTTGTAAACAAGTCTATAAGGATCAAATTGGGCATAACATGGAACAGGTCTAAGCCCTGGCCTATTAAGTAGAATCCTTAAAGTCTCTGTTGCAGCAAGGGCAGTGCAAAGGTAACAAGAAGAGGCTATAGATGGACCCTGTTCAGAAGATAGATCAACCTTATTTAAATCCATATATGCAAGCTGGGTAGCCCCAGGAGCAAGTCCAATTGCAAAAGATATAAGTTTTTCTTCTCTACTCATACCCGGCCTTATATCAAAATATTCATCAAAATTAGGACTTCTTTTGGGATCAAAGACCAAAAGAGCACTACTAAATCCCAAAGGACCTGCTGTTATAACATAGCAGCCCTTAGATAAGGCTTTATTAAAGAGAAGCTGCCTCATCTCTATGTTAAAAAAATCTAGTCCATCAACAACTACCTGTACTCCATCTAAAAATTCATCTATATTATCAACTGTTATACCATCTGAATAGGTGGTAATATTAAGGTGAGGGTTTACATTAAGGGCTTCCTCAACCAATACTTCTAACTTTTTGCGTCCAAAGTCCTTTACTCTAGCTCCATATTGTCTATTTATATTAACAGGCTCAAAAATATCAAAATCAGCTAGCTTAAAATTACCTATACCAATCCTTGAAAGACATATAAGATGAGAACCTCCTACTCCACCAAGTCCAGGGATAGCAACTGTCGATCTTTTAAGAACTTCAAGCTCTTTTTGTGTAATAAGGCCTATGGTCCGTTTAAAGGCTTCCTTATAATAGAGCTCAGAGTCTTTTATAAGGTTGTCATAATCCATTAATATAAGCCTCCTTTATCTCCTAATGGAGATACCTAGCTATCAAAAAACAAATATCTAACTAAAGAAAACTATAAAAAATATCTAAAAAAGTCCTTTGTACAAAAAAGGCAGTTCAATAAACATTCTAACCAAGTGTACCTACTACTACTCCCCTTACTGCCTTTCGGACTTTTTCACTATGTTCAATAAGTTGAGTGATGTTAGTAGAAGATATTGAAGTTATAGTTGGAGCTAATATTGAGGAAAGCCCTTTTAAAGGATCTAATAGCTCTAAGGATATATTAAGATCTTTAAGTCTTGATAAAAATTCATCACCAGCAAGATGTCCGTGGTTTCCTACCAAATCAAAAAGGGCCTCCTTTCCCTTGTTCAAAATAAGCTCTATAATTGCTCCTATTATCCTTGTATCTCCACTGGTTATTGACCAATTTGCCCTTTTTATAGCATAGCGATTTGCATTAAATGCAATTGCAACACCCCCTGCTTTTGCAACCAACTCTAAAGCTTCACTATCTGTTATACTATCTCCTATGTAAATAACCTGAGAAAGGCTGTTTTTAGTACGGGTTAAACTATGCTCAACAGCCCTTGCCTTTTCATGACCACCAATTGGATTTACATCTTTAAGGATTCTACCTGATTCCATATTGGGAAGCTCTTCCCAAAATATCTTATCTAAAAGCAAGACCGCCTCTTTTGACTTATCATCTAAGTCAGACAAAGAGTTTGATCCTTCTGGCCAATCAATTAACTTAAGAGAATTTATCTTTCTGATATAGTCCTTTAGTATGCCCTGTTCTTCCTCTGGAAGGTCATATAAATCTATATCTACCTCTGTAGCATATACATTGTCTTTCGGAAATCCCGTTAATTCACAAAGTGCATCTAAATATGGCCTATAACTAGTACTTATAATAAAAGAAGGAATGGTATTAGAGAGTTGCTTTAAAAGCTCTTGAGTACCAGGAATAAGACAAAGAGTCTTTTTTGAAAACTCCCTCATATCATGAGAGCTTATTCCATAGGCCTTTAAAAATGGAAGGATTAATTTAAGGGTATCTCCAGCCTTGTAGTTTGGTTTCTTCTCAACCTCTACTAAGTAGTCATCATAACGGCTTATTCTTTTAAAGAACTCTCCACCTTCTGGTATAAATGCCTCACACAGTTCAAAGGCATTGTCATTTTGAGTAAGCGGACCTTCACAATCTATATTAAGCTGAAAGGTTGACATCTTTACCCCACACTTAAATTAAATGAATTAAACAAGAACTCTCTCTTTAAAAATATCTATGTTTACTGCCTCAAATTCCCCTTGCTTTTTCCCCTGTTTAGATTGACTTGGCACTAAATCGAACTCAAATATATTACTAGCCCTTTCAAAAAGACTAATATCAAGTCCTTCCTTAGCATTTTTGGTATGGAAAAATACATCCTTTTCAACCAAACCCTCTTCATGGGGATCATAGTAATGAAAAAATCCATATCCCTTTTTTTCATCAAATTTGGCAACCCAGCCACGCAACCTACAAGATCCCTCACAGGGTATCAAACCTGGTATTAAAAAACCATTTACAAAATGATCTGCCGTCTCTTTTAGAGCTCGACTTACATTTTTAAAACCTATTACCTCTACACGAATACCTCTGTTTTGAAGGGCAGTAATAAGTCTTACAAAATCACTATCTCCAGAAACCAAGATAATCCTATCTAAATTTTGAGATTGCACAAGGGCATCTACTGCAAGATCAAGATCTGCATTTGCTTTACGACACTGTAGCCCTGCATCATCCACATAATGCTTAACAGTCTTTTTTATGACCTTAAAACCTGCCTTTCTAAGACCTTCAAAAAAGGAATATAACTTATCACGATACTCTGCGTCTTGTTCAATCCTTTCTTCATCTTCAACCACATAAGAATTGGCACGTAGTATATGACTACCAACACCTAAACGTTTAATTAAAACCTCATATCTCATTCCGTAACCGCCTGAAAGTCTAACATTTTCTGCATCTACGTATATACCAAGCTTTAGCACAGTGCTCTCCTTTATACCCACCTCACAAAAAAGATTCTAAAATACCATCTCCAAACATCCAATCATTTTAAAACTATAAAAAAATATACAACATAAAAGAATCAATATAAATTCCTAATTAAACTATTTTATCATGGCTTCTATTTCTTCACTTAAATCATATGCTTCTAAAAGCTCTTTTCCGCTGCTATCGTAAAGCTTTCCATCCTTTAAATATATTTTACCTGTTGAAAGTGCCTTTAATGTCTGCACAATTAAAGGTAATTCTCTTTTTACCCCTTCCTCCCGTATTGCAGAAAAAAGAGGCTCTCTTTCACCTTCTTGTTCAATAATTGCCTTAAGCCCTATTCTTTTCTTTTTATCTCTAAATTGCTCCCAAAGACTATACCATTTTTTACCTTTTATAGGAAAACGGCAATAAGTTATAGCAGGACCTTTATCTAATTCTGGAGTGACAAGATGCATCATTACTCCAGTGTCATCTGCATCTTGATCAAGAAGTTTCCAAATGACCTCTTGCCATGTTCCAACAGGGCCACCAGGAAGCGCGGGATGTAGATTTATAATAGATAGCTTATTACAAACCTCTGCACTTACTACCCACATATAACCTGCAAGCACAACAATATCTGCATCATACTCAGATAACCTTTCAAGCACCTGTCTATGATATGCAATCCTCCAAAATTCTTTATCAGAGGATCTTAATCTAGGACGGAAATTTTTAGCAGAAAATGAAACAACAGGAATATCATAGCTTTGGGCAAAAGCCATTAAGTCGTCACTATACTTTGACTCCCCAGGCTCTCTTGAACAAAATACATAGGCTATTTCTCCATTAGGAATCACCCCAATCTTGATACTATGGATGACTGTTCTCAAAAGTACAAGAGCGGCTTCATCTCTACCTGTTGTCCACCATCCAAATTTCACTTAACCTTCCTCCTATACTTCTATTTCCCTGCTAAGCAGGGAGGATAATCTAGAACCAAATGGCTCTAACCACCTCCTTCCAAAATCTCTAAGGCTTAAAGATGCAATAAAACAGCCTGCCTTTAAAGCAGACAACATATCATAGCCCTTAATAAGCCCATATATAAAACCCGCAGCAAGACTATCTCCTGCTCCAGTATTATCCACTATATCTGAAACAGGATAAGCATCTACTTTAACTTTAGAAATAACTTTAGGTTTAGAGAAACAATATGCTTCCGCCCCCTTTGGTCCTTTTTTTAATATAACTACAGGTAAGGGGATTTTAAAGTCTGTTTTTTTATAAAATTTTGAATCTATTATCTTTTTTGACCCTAGTATTGTAAGCACTTCTTTTATAGCCTCTTTTATATTACTTCCAGTTAAAAGTTTAAGTTCTCTTTCAGTTAAAAATAGTAAATCGGTCATACATAAGAAATTCATTAATTTGTTAATCCCTTTTTTAGCATAAATTTCTCCAGGGTCAAAACTAATTATATGACCAAAACCATATTTTTGTGCAAGTTTTGTTTGAAAGATAAGACCATTGTCTTGGACTAATGAAGAAAAATGAATAATATCAACACTAGATAAGTCCTTTCTTTCTAAAGAAGATAAGCTATTTCCTTGAGGTCCTACAACAAAAAGGGCCCTATCTCTATTGTATTTATCTAGCACCACTATGCAAATTGAGCTTAGTCCATTTTGTATTATAAATGATGTATCTATCTTGTCCTTAATAGAAGATAAAATAAACTCTCCTTCTGGATCATTTCCTACTACTCCACAAAATCCGCAATGACAGCCTAGATGTGCAAGAACTGCTATTGTATTTGCAGAAGAACCTCCTGCACACTTATAGGATGAAATAGCATAACTGTTCAGGAAAGAAAGGAGCTCTTTTGCTTGTTGTCTAGAACCAGAGATCTCTTCTCCAGCCTTAATCCCTAAAGAAGATAAAATAGGATGTTTTAATGACTCTACTACAAATAAATAATCTAGATTTAGGGCACCACAACCAAGTATTTTATACATAAAGAAATTTAAAAACTATCGCAATCAAAAAATCAATTTTGGTAATTTTTATATACAATAGTAGAATTAAAGCATAAAAGCTACAATTTTATTTTATGGGACAAAAAAGATGAAGATATTAATATCCGGGGCCTCTGGATTAATTGGAAACGCAATTAAACTCCATTTTTCCAAATTAGGATATCAAGTAATTCCTTTACAAAGAAAAGAGCCTTCTCGTCCTCCATACTGGAGCATAGAAAAAGAAATTATTGATTTAGGAGAACATAAATCTATCGATGTCGTTATCCATTTGGCAGGAGAAAATATTGCAGCAGGTAGATGGACAAAGAAAAAGAAAGAAAAGATTAAAAATAGCCGAATAAAAGGCACTAAGTTACTATGTGAATATATATCAACCTTAAAACATAGACCAAAAACTTTAATATCTGCCTCTGCTATAGGATATTATGGGGATAGGGGGGATGAAGAACTAACTGAAGATAGTCCAAAAGGATCTGGATTTTTAGCAGAAGTTTGTGAGTGTTGGGAAAATGCCACCCAACTAGCCTTAAAATCTAGTATAAGAGTTATAAATATGCGCCTTGGTATGGTCTTAAGTCCACAGGGAGGCGCATTAAAAAAGATGTTACTACCTTTTAAATTGGGACTAGGTGGTATTATTGGAAGTGGACATCAATATATAAGCTGGATTGCTATTGCAGATGTTTTAGGTGCTATAGATTATATAATAACACATGAAAAACTTATAGGACCTATAAATTTTGTTTCTCCGTATCCTGTAACCAATAAATATTTCACAAAAACACTTGCTAAACTACTACATCGTCCAAGTGTAGTACCCCTACCCTCACCTGTTGCTAAACTCTTTTTTGGAGAAATGGCCAAAGAACTCTTGCTTTCAAGTACAAAGGTTGTTCCTAAAAAATTGATTGAATCAGGATACCCATTTAAATACTCTCAATTAGAAGATGCATTAAAAGCTATCTTACAACAATCTAATCTAATAAATAATTTTTCAAAATAGTTTAAAGTAGAGTTTATAAAACCGATAAGAGAAGCAAATAGTTAAAAAGAGGAGTTTGTGCTTATGCCTTCTTCTTGTATTATAAGACGTAAATATCCTCGTGTTCCTATACTCATCCAAGTAAGATATAGAACTATTAAAGAACAATTTTCTGGATTTGCAGAAGACTTAAGTGCAGGTGGAGTATTTATTGCCACTCCTAAACCCCTTCCAGCAGGAACTCTTCTAACATTAGAGTTTGCACTCCCTGACTCTAATGAACCCCTTAAAGTAAAAGGTATAGTAGCATGGTCAAGAACAACGCTATCTCGACTAGATCAAAGAAGAGGTATGGGCATTAAATTTGAAGGACTAACAGAGCAACAAAAAAAGAGAATATCAAACTGGGTTGAAAAAACAAAATCTCAAAAAGAGGCTGCCTCTAATTCATAGTGTTTAAGATATTGTGCAAGAGTATTAAGAGAAGGTAGTACATCCTCTTCTTTATGTGCTTCAACTGTCATGATTGGAACGATTGAATTTTGTTTCAACCAATTAAATAAAAAATCAAAATCTACTCCTGCACTTCCAAGTCTAAGATGCTCATCTTTTCTACCATGATTGTCATGTAGATGTAGCTGTTTTAACCATGGACCAAGACTTTCAAGCCAAAAGGAGAGTCCTTTGGCTGCAAACACATTCTGATGACCAACATCTAAACAAAAACCTAAATATGGAGATCTTATTTGTTCAAATATTCTAAGGTGTATCTCTGGTCCTGGCTCAAACACATTTTCTAATACCAAAAGGATACCTAATCTTTCTGCAATATCTACAAGCTCTTTTAAAGTATGTATAGCATTTCTCATCCAACTTTCTTCATGATTTAAATAGTGCCATGTGTCAAAACCAGTATGTATCACCATAGATTTCGCCTCAAAAATAGAAGCAACTTCTAATGTCTTTAAAAGTCTCTTTTTTGTAACATCTCTAATAAGTGGATCAAGTGCTCCTATAGATAAATCCCAAAAAGGAGCATGTATTGTGGCGACAAGTCCATTTTCTTTCAAAATTTCTGAAACTTCTAAAAAATCTATTATAAAATATTCATCAAGTACTCTACTTGTAATACCAATCTCTGGATTAATCTTTAAAGATATAATTTTATCCCAAAATTTTTCCTTTAATAAAATAAATGGACAACATACAAAAGCAGAAGGGACTGGATTATTAA
>CAZODM010000013.1:35255-37152 GCA_964578585.1 uncultured Desulfobacterales bacterium
TCTTTGTAAGTTACCTTATTAGAAAAACCAGGGCAATCCTTTCTGATCGCCTCCCACGCTCCCCTATCGTATAAAATACTAGGATGAAGTGGCCACTGTCTACATGCATCTGGTTTTACAGGGTGAATAGCACAAAGTCCACTGTCTTCATTATAAAATATACAATGATTATTTACTATTTTCATTTCTACTCGTTTATCTTTTATGACACAATACTTATCTAGAAATTCTTCTTTACTAAGAGCTAAAAAAGATGCAATTCGTATTTGTTCTACCTCACTTAAGGAAACAGTAGAGCTGCCGTGGCAGCAGTGCCCACAACACTTACAAGAAAATATATCTTCTAACTTATACATAGCTATATTTGCCTTTCTTTATATTTTATAGGATCCTTAACACCTGCTTCTTTAAAACCCTTAAGCCTTAAAAGACATGATTCACACCTACCACAAGCAACATCTTCATCTTGATAACAGGACCAAGTAAGGTCAAATGGCACATTTAACTCTAAACCCTTTTTTACTACATCGGATTTTTTATATCTTAGTAGAGGTGCAACTATCTTAATATGAGTCTCTGGCTTTGTACCTAGCTCTATGACCTTATTAAATGCCTCAATAAATTCTCCTCTACAATCAGGATATCCAGAGTAGTCTACCTCTGTAGCCCCAATATAAATATAATTTGCTCCTATAATCTCTGCCCAAGAAACAGCTACAGATAAAAAATGTGCATTCCTAAAGGGGACATAAGTTATAGGTATTTCAGAGGAACCACTTAGTTTACCCTCTGGAACCTTTATAGAAGAATCAGTTAAGGCAGAGCCACCTATCTCTTTAAAATGCGATAAAGTTATCTCTAACCTCTTTTCTACGTTATAGAAATCTGCAATTTGTCTAAATGCTTTAAGCTCTCTTTTTTGAGTACGCTGTCCATAGCTTATATGCAAAAATGCTACATCATATTTAGTAGCTGCAATTGCTGCAGAAACTGTAGAATCCATTCCACCAGAAACCAAACAAACTGCAAGTTTTTTACTCATATCTTTTTACTCCTTTAAAGTTTAAAGGATAAAAATAATTTAATGCAACAATATCAAAAATAAAAGAAATAAGTTGACGATACATTTTGTTAGTGTATATAAGTGTTCGCAATTTGCGGATCAACTTACATACCAAGAAACAATCGAATCTTTAAGGAAAAAAGATACTATAATTATAGATGATGCTTCAGAACATGAGCTAGAACATCTATTACAAGAATTAAAACCCGATGTATTTATGGGAGGTACAAAGGAAAACTTTTTATCCCATAAATTTAGAGTAGGTTTTGTATTGTTTCCTCAACCTAAAATTGAAGGTCCATATGTAGGGTTTAAGGGATTCTTAAACTTTGCCAATAGTCTATATAAAGCTATTTACGCACCTGTCTGGAATCTTATGGATGCTAGGTTTTAATAGTTTAATTTTTTTTTAAGCTTTTTTAACAAAGTTAAAAGACAAGAATTTTTTATAATAATCGTTATTCCCTTATTAATATTTCGGTGAGGAAGCTATGAAATTTGATACACTAGTTTCTATAGAAAAAGCTATTGAACATTTATCTTTAATTAAGATAAAAACTGTCGAAACAGAAACCATTTCTATATTTAAGGCACACAATAGAACCTTAGCCCAAGATATATTTGCCTCCATTAATGTCCCCCAATTTGACAAGGCCCTAATGGATGGCTATGCAATAAGAGCAGAAGACAGCTTTGGCGCATCCAAAAACTCACCATGTGTTCTAAAAATAAAAGATGAAATATTAGAGACAAAAGTATATAAAAAATATTTAGAATCAGGTGAAGCAATTAAGATTTATACAGGCTGTTTAATACCAAAGGGGGCAAATGCTG
>CAZODM010000014.1:0-18649 GCA_964578585.1 uncultured Desulfobacterales bacterium
TGTTAATTTAACTATGGCTTTATTTGTAAGATTTCATGTGAATGGCAGCGTGGATGATTTGCTGTCATTGCTTAGTTAAAACTCTCAAATTAATTTATTAAAAGATATATTTGAAAACTATTATTTTTTGTTTGATTGCTCTTCTAATATAGATTTCCCGATCCTAATCCCTTAAAAAGGAATTAACATGGTAATAAAAAAATTAATAAATTTATTTGAACTTATTCTTTTTTATTTAGACGTTTCATTAGGGCGTCTAAGATTCCATTTACAAAAGAAGCAGAATCCTCAGTACCAAAGCGTTTGGCTAATTCAATTGCTTCATTTATAGCAACCTGTGGGGGAACATCTGGACAATACATGAGTTCATAGGTGCCAAGCCGTAATATATTCCTATCTACACTGGCCATTCTGTCTAAACGCCAGTTTTTGGCAAGCTTGCTTATTTCTGAATCTATTTCTTCAAGATGATTTATGACACCTTCTATCCTATCTCTTGCGAAAACAAGACTAGGATCATCAGGTGATAGAGGTCTATTACTAAGCCCATTTAAATAATCTTCAATTGCACCTTCTACATCTTTATCTGGGTCCCATTCTAAGAGATATAGGACCTGTAGGGCAATCTTTCTGCCCCTCGACCGTATTGACATAAATTTATTTTCCCCCTTAATTAGCAAGGGTTCGAAGCAGATTTGCCATTTCAATTGCTGCTACTGCTGCATCCCAACCCTTATTACCAGCCTTTGTACCTGCCCTTTCTATAGCCTGCTCTATAGTATCTGTAGTAAGGACACCAAAAGAGATGGGAATTTCACTTTTTAATGCTACCTGTGCAATCCCTTTAGATGCCTCTGCTGCTACATATTCAAAATGTGGAGTTGCTCCTCGTATTACACATCCAAGACAAAGTACAGCATCATACTTTCCACTTTTGGCCATTTTTTTAGCAACAAGAGGTATTTCAAATGCTCCAGGTACCCATGCAATATCTATATCATCTTCATTTGCCCCATGTCTTAAGAGCGCATCCATTGCGCCACCAAGTAATTTTTGAGATATAAATTCATTAAAACGAGCTATTACAATCCCTATCTTTAGCCCTCGTGCCTGAAGATGTCCTTCGTAGATTTTCCCCATACTTAATTCTCCTTTTTTCTAACACTCATGTACACCTTTTGTCTCTTCATCAATGTGTAGTAGGTGGCCTAGTTTTTCTCTTTTGCACTTTAAGTAGCGAAGGTTTTCTTCATTAGGTGGTATTTCAATCGGGACTCTTTCAACTACCTCCATACCATAACCTTCTAAGCCTACAATCTTTTTAGGATTGTTGGTCATAAGCCTCATGCGTCTAACACCAAGGTCTCTTAATATCTGAGCACCTATACCATAATCTCTAAGATCTGGTTTAAACCCAAGTTCAATATTGGCTTCAACAGTATCTCTTCCTTTATCTTGTAAACAATAAGCCCTAAGCTTATTTAATAATCCGATACCTCTTCCTTCTTGTCTCATATAAAGGAGGATACCTCTTCCTTCTTTTGCAATTTGTGCCATAGCACGTTGAAGTTGAAGTCCACAGTCACACCTTAAAGATCCAAATACATCACCTGTAAGGCACTCAGAATGCACCCTTACAAGTATTTCTTCATCTGGTTTAATATCTCCTTCTCCTAATACAAGAGCGATATGTTCATTTTTATCTAAGATAGAAGAGTATGCTATTAGACGCCAGTTGCCTCCAAAACGTGAAGGAAGACGTGTTTCTACCTCTCTTTTTACAAAGCTTTCTGTCTTTAATCTATATGCAATTAAGTCTGCAATTGTAACAATTTTTAAGCCATGTTCCTCTGCAAATTTTTCTAGATCTGGCATCCGAGCCATTGTGCCATCGTCTTTCATAATTTCACAGATGACACCTGCAGGTTTAAGTCCAGCAAGACGTGCAAGATCAACAGAACCCTCGGTTTGTCCTGCTCTTACTAAGACTCCTCCTTCTCTTGCTCTTAGAGGAAAGACATGTCCTGGCATTGCTAAGTCTTCTGGCTTTGCATCATCTGCTATTGCAGTAAGGATAGTAGTTGCCCTATCATGAGCAGAAATACCTGTAGTTACTCCTCTTCTTGCTTCAATAGAGACAGTAAATGCTGTTCCATAACGAGAGGTATTTCTTGTAACCATCATAGGGAGCTGAAGTTGCTCTACTTTTTCTGGGGTAAGAGTAAGGCATATGAGTCCACGTCCATACTTTGCCATAAAATTTATGGCTTCAGGGGTAACCTTTTCAGCAGCCATAGTAAGATCGCCTTCATTCTCGCGATCTTCATCGTCTACTAAGATTACCATCTTACCAGCTCTTATGTCCTCAATCGCCTCTTCTATAGTTGCTAATGGCATGGTCTTGCTCCTCATAAAAGATTTTATAAAAATCCATGTCTGGCTAAAAATTCTAGGTCAATACTATCAGATTTTTTTGTATTAGTTATCTCTTTATCACCTTGTTGCAGTAGTTTCTCAATATACTTCCCAATTACATCAAACTCAATATTTACTTTATCCCCGGCGCTCCTAAATCCCATTGTAGTAATGCTTGCAGTGTGGGGGATTACTGCAACACTAAATTCGTCTAAGTTACATTGGTTAACTGTAAGGCTTATACCATCTATTGCAATGGAGCCTTTTTCAATCACATATTTAGAAAATTTTTTGGGTATTTCTACTCTAAATAAGAAAAAGTCTCCAAGATCTCTTTTTTCTTTTATTAGTCCAACACAGTCTATGTGTCCACTTACAAGGTGTCCTCCTAGACGTGCTCCAAGACAAAGTGCTCTTTCAAGATTTACTTTTTCTCCAACCCTTAGAGTCCCAAGAGTAGTACGAGATAGTGTTTCTGGTGAGACATCTGCTGTAAAAGAGTGTTCATCTATTGTCGTAGCAGTAAGACAGACCCCATTTACAGAGATACTTTCTCCTAACTCAGGGTTTTTTAATAAGAAGTTTGGCTTAACAGCTATTCTAATACCCTTACCAAACGGACTTATTTGTTTAATTTCTCCTAGTCCTTCAATAATACCTGTAAACATGATCTTAAGACCTTAATGATTCCAAAATATATTTATATCTGTCTGTATTGTATGGATTAGTATATCAGGTTTTATTCTTTTTAGCTCTTTTATAGTAAGCTTATGGGCCTCCTTTATAAATTCTATACCTTCTCCAACAATAGCACTCGGAGCTTTTTCCCCGCCAATTATAATTGGCGCTATAAAGAAAAAGGCCTCATCAATGACTCCTTCATCCCAAAAACTACCGTGAACCATTGCACCACCTTCTACAAGGAGGTCTTGTATGTTTAGTTCTCCTAAGAGTTTTAACATAGATTTTATGTCTACTTTGCCATTTTTACCATTTACCAGATAGACTTTAGCTCCTGTATTTTCTAGTTTTTTTTGTGTTTCTCTAGATGCTTTTTCTTTTACCCCTATAAATATGGTTGGAGCATCAGATTTTTGTGTAATAACTTTGGAATTTAAGGGTACATTGAGATCGCTTGCCAAAATAATTCTTATAGGATCTTTTCCTTTTTTATTAGGGAGTCTTGTTGTAAGACTAGGGTTGTCTTTTAAAAGCGTATTTTTCCCAATTAAGATTGCATTTACAATATCTCTTATTTTATGTCCATATTGTCTAGATCGTTCACATGTAATCCATTTTGAGTCACCTGTTCGTGTTGCAATCCTTCCATCTAAACTCATTGCTACTTTACTTCTTATCCAAGGCAGTCTTGTTTTTACATGTTTTATAAAAGGGGCAATTAAGTAACGGCATTCCTGTTGTAAGCAACCAACTTCTACATCTAATCCATGTTTTTTCAAAAAGTGTGCTCCACCTTTAGCAACAGGATTTGAATCTATTGTGCCAATTACTACCCGTTTTATTCCTACATCAAGTATTGCCTTGCTACAGGGCGGGGTCTTACCAAAATGATTACAAGGCTCAAGTGTTACATATATGGTGGCACCTTTACATAGTTCTTTTGCATCTTCTATTGCAAATATTTCTGCATGAGGTCCACCAGCCTTTTTATGATAGCCCTTGCCAACTATTTTGCCCTCTTTTACTATAACTGCACCTACTGGAGGGTTAGGGCTTGTTCTGCCCCTTCCCTTTTTAGCAAGGCTTAATGCCTTTTTCATATATATTTCATCCTGTTTAGTTATCATTGGTCTTTAAGTCTTTTTTGAAGAGAGATTTTTAGTAGTATCTGAACTAGAGCGATTTTGGAGAAGTTCTTGAAGTTGTGCCATAAATTCACTTAGATCCTTAAACTGTTTATACACAGAGGCAAATCTTACATAAGCTACATCATCCCATTGTCTTAATTTCTCCATAACACGTTCACCTATAAATTGAGTAGAAATCTCTCTTTCCCCCCGTTCTTGAATCTCTTTTTCTAACTCTGATACAAAGGCATCAATTTGATTTATGCTAATTGGACGTTTTTCACAAGCCTTTAGTATCCCATCAACTACCTTTTTACGATCAAAGGGCTCGCGTCGTCCATCTTTTTTGACTACCATTGGCTGAAATTCTTCTATACGTTCATAGGTTGTAAAACGCTCTTTACATTTAACACACTGTCTCCTTCTTCGGATGGCACGACCATCTTGTGTCATTCTAGAGTCTACAACCTTTGAATCTATATGATTACAGAATGGACATCTCATAGTTTTAAACTATAAATTAAAAAACACTTAGGATAAATACTCTTTTTATCCTAAATTAAACAAATATAACATTTTCTGGATTGAAAAAAAACTATTCACTTGATAGATTCTTTTTGATCATACATGAATTTTTTAATTTAACTTTAAGGAGAGAGGTTATGAAGGTTTATAAATGGCTTGTTGTTTTATGTGTATTTTTAATGTTGGTTTTTGCCTTTGGTTGTCAGAAAAAGAAGGAAAATAAGAGTCCAACAAAAAGTTCTCAAAATACCTCAACTACTAGTTCTCCTAATTCAGAAGCACAGACAGGAGTATCTGGTATTGCAGTAGATGTTATAAATGTACCTAATTATACTTATGTATTAGTTAAAGACAAAATGGGAGTTGAAACATGGGTAGCTATTCCTACTGCAAAGATCAAGAAAGGGCAGAAAGTAACATTTGCTCCAGGTGTTGTGATGCACGATTTCCACAGCAATACTCTAAATCGCACATTTCATGAAATTGTGTTTAGTTCAGGGCTTGCTGGTTCAAATTCTCAACAAGTAGCTGCTCAAATGCCACCTTCTACATGTCCTGCTGGTGCTCCACCTGCAAGGTGGCCAAGTAAGGAAAGTAAAAGTACATCTTCTGCTTCACAGATGCCAAGTATGTCTATGATGATGGGTTCTAGCGGTAAGGTTGGAGCAGGACCAGTTCATCCTCCAAAAACTACTGTTAAAGTTAAAAAGGCAACAGGTAAAAATGCCTACACAATTGCCGAGCTTTATAAGCTAGCATCTAAGCTGAACAACAAGACAATAAAGGTAAGAGGGCTTGTTATAAAAGTACTTCCTGCAATTATGGGGCGTAACTGGATACACATACAAGATGGTACAGGTGGCTCTAAAACAAAGGATTACGATCTGGTAGTTACCTCTCAACAGCTTCCCAAGGTTGGAGAGGTCATAACAGTAGTAGGAGTTTTACATGCAAATAAGGATTTTGGTTACGGATATAAGTATCCTGTTATTATAGAAGATGCCAAAATTCTTAAATAATTAAATATGAAAAATATATAGTTTTTGCTTGACGGTTGTATAGCAGGTAATTTATACTCAGTTAAACCTTACGATTTAAGAGTTTGACTTTTGGGTCGATAAGGTTTTAGCAGTACCGAGTAGATGGATGAGGAAGTAGCAGCAAGGCGGATCCTTTCCGTCTGGGCCTTTCGAACCATCTCTGGTGCATTTTGGCTGGTAAGAAGCCCAAAGAGTATTATTTAAGCGGAAAGGAGACGCAAAAATGGCAAAAGGAACAGTTAAATGGTTTAATGACCAAAAGGGATTCGGTTTTATTTCCCAAGAAGATGGTCCTGATGTATTTGTACATTTTAGTGCAATACAGGTTCAGGGCTTTAAGACCTTAGCTGAAGGTCAAGTGGTTGAATTCGACGTAGTCGAAGGTCCAAAGGGTCCGCATGCTACTAATGTAAGGCCTCAGAACTAGTTAGTCCAAAACTCGAAACCCCAAAGGCGGCATTAAGCCGCCTTTTTTATTTCAATAAAATTCCTACCCCTACTAGGAAAGCCTTTCCCACTTGTTAATGGTTACCTCTTGTGAGATTTTTAGATTCCATATCTGTTTATTATAAATAAGTACATTTTTTACATAAGTTAAATTTAAACTATTTTGTAGTATAAAAAATTTTTTTCTTAGGCACAGAAGTTGATAATCCTTTAATACCCAAAGGACTAGGGAAATAGGCACTTTGAAATTCAAGGAGGATTAACATGTCTCTTAGGATTAATACCAATATAGCAGCACTTCTTGCACATGCAAATTTAAAGAAGACTGATGATGCTCTTACAAAGGCATTAGAAAGATTATCTACAGGCTTGAGGATTAATAAAGCTGCAGATGATGCCTCAGGAATGGCTATTGCGAATGTAATGAGAGCACAGGCCCTTGGAATAGGCCAAGCCATTAGAAATGCCAATGATGGAATTAGCATTATACAGATTGCTGATGGAGCCCTTCAAGAATCTATAAATATAGTAGATACTATTAAAACCAAGGCAATTCAAGCAGCAGAAGATGGTCAAACTCTAGAGTCAAGAAAGGCTATACAAGCAGATATAGATAAGTTAATGCAGGAATTAGATAACATAGCTCAAACTACCTCTTTTAATGGTATGAAGCTCTTATCTGGCACTTTTACTGATAAAAAGTTCCAGATTGGTCCATACACAGGAGAGACTGTTTCTGTTAGCATTGATTCTGCTGAGTCTCAAAAGATAGGTCATGTTGTAACCGGGGATTTAAAGCTTACCAATCCTACAGGTGGTAAGGTTTCTTTAAGTATTTATTCAAACCTTGAGAATAAAGTTATTACTATTCCAACTATAGAGCTTAAATATAACAATTCACCCAAAAACGGTATGGGAGCATTGGCAGATGCTATAAATAGAGTATCTGGACAAACCGGTGTTACTGCTCAGGCAATAGTTGAGAGCAAAAGTGTAAATCCTATACAGGCGGGCACTACAGGCTCTGATTTTGCCATAAATGGGGTAGCAATAGGAGCGATTAAGGTCTTAGCTAATGACTCAGATGGTTCATTAGTAAAGGCAATTAATGCAAAAACCGCAGAGACTGGAGTTGTTGCTACTTTAGATTCATCCGGGCATCTTATATTGAGTTCTACAGATGGAAGAGCAATTAAGGTAACAGGTGATACCGGTGGGGTTTTAGCTGGCAGTGATATGTCAACATTTGGATATATTAAACTCTATCAGACCTCTGCAAATGAGATCAAGATTACAGATAATGCAAGTGGTGCAGCACTAGCTATAGATAAAAATTTAAACTTTAAAGGTAATGTTACAACAGATATCGATATGACAATGACAGCCGGTAGTGTGGTTGGTAGTGGTTCTTCTTTTGCTGCTGGCACTGTAATAGGTTTTGAATTAAAAGGTTCTGATTTATCTGGAGATATCACAACAGATCAAGATAGCCTTATAAAGGCAGGTTCTGTATTGAGTTCAAGCTCTACTATAGCAGCTAATACTATTGTAGGTGGTACTGCTAGTGTTTATGCAAATACTACAACAAAGACTCAAAGCCTATTAAAGGCAGGTAGTGTATTAAAAAGTGGTACTATTCTTAAGGCTGGTACATTAGTAACTACAGATATACAGACAACTCAAGGAACAATTAAAGCAGGTACAGTATTAAATGCAGACGCAACTTTAAATGCAGATGTAACGCTTCAAGCAGATATGATTGCACTTGGTGGTTCTACCATAGCTGCTGGTTCTACTATAACCTCAGGTTCTTATTTGGGAGCTAATTTTGATCTTGGTGCAGACATGAATGTAAACAATGATATGACTCTTAAAAAGGACTCTGTGATAAAGGCTACGAGTAGTTTAGACTTATTAGGTGGTAGTAAGATAGGGGGTAGTTTTAGTCTTGGATCCACGGTGAGTGAAAATGTTACTCAAGATATGGTAGTTGCAGCAGGCTCAACCCTTGCATCTACATCTTCTTTAGCTACAGGTTCTACTCTTGGAGGTAAATTTGTTGTTTCAAACGCAGTAACAACTACAGCTCCTATGACCTTGGCAGCAGGTTCTACATTGGCATCTGGTACAGTTTTAACTCAGGGCACTGTTCTTACTAATGATATTCAGACTACAGATGGTTTACTAAAGGCAGGTACAGTACTTGAGAGAAATTATACTACAAAAGGGGAAAATTACCTCCAATATGCAATGACAATCCAAAAGGGTTCTACTATAGCAGTTGATTCTATATTGGCAGAGAATAACGGAGGTGTATCTGGTACGAAAATAGATAATGTAGCTAGATATAGTTTGGCTGATATAGATGTAACAAGTCAAGACAGTGCGCAGTTAGCTATTTCAATAGCAGATGCTGCTCTAAAGAGTTTAAATGCTATTAGAGCAAGTTTAGGTTCTGTCCAGAATCAATTACAAAGTACTATAGCAAACCTAAGTGTAACTCAAGTAAATGTTGAGGCATCTGTATCTCAGATTATGGATGTGGATTTTGCAAAGGAATCATCAATCTTTAGTAAGATGCAGGTATTAGAACAGGCAGGTACATTTGCATTAGCACAAGCAAATGCAAGTGCTAAAAATGTAATGAGGTTATTACAGGGATAATATAGTTATGCTTTGCATTATATAAGATGTAAAAAAGGAGTAAAAAGATGGAAACATTAAAACAACAATATCAATATGATACCTTAGCTTTAGAGAGATATCATAGTGTTGACCAACTTTATTTGGAGTCTATAAAATTATTAGAAAATACCAAGATGAATCTAGTAAAAGAAGATATTAAAAGTTGTTCCGAAAACATAAGTAAGGTTTTATTAATACTTTCTGTACTTCTTGCTGCAGTAGATGCAAATCAAGAGGCAGGGCAATTTTTGATCGCTCTTTATACCCAAATGATACAACATCTTGCCTTAGTACCTGCTAATAGAAATATATCAGATGTGCAAAAGGCTATTTCATATCTTAGGCATTTAGAGTCTATATGGAAGGAGAAGGTCTTAAAAGATTGTAAGGTTTATTGTTCTAGTTCAGAGGTAAGGGATGATAACAATCTTTCTATTTCAGATACCCTTAGAAGGGTACAATAGGAATATTTAAGAATCAAGAAAATATTATGTTGACTATCAGAGAGTTTTTTATTATCTAGAACAGACTTAGTTGAGAGCTTTTTGCTCCTTGCCCTGCTTTTTTACTAAAGCTAGGGCCTATAAGACCAAAAGGAGGCTTTTATGAAGAAGTTACGTTATTATGAGACCTTTTTTTTGCTTCGTCCTGATCTAAGTGATGAAGAAAGAAACGAGATTATTGAAAAGTTTAAATCTATTATTACTGAGCATGGTGGACAGATTGTTAAGGTAGATCCTTGGCCTTTAAGAACTCTCGCCTATAGAGTCCAAAAGCTTACCAAAGGTTATTATGTACTTCTTGAGTATGGTGCTCCTGGAGATACTATTTCTGAGATGACACGAAATTTAAGGCTTGATGAAAATGTTTTAAAGTTTATTACAATTAAAAAATCTGATAAATTTGAGTTGGATAAAACTAGTACTCAGGCACCAGTACAAGCCACAGCATAATTTAAAGAATAAACGATAGAAATTAAGTATTATTTTTTTATAATTTAAGGAGGTATTATGTCTAATAATCAGAATGCAAAACGTCCTGCTGTACGCAGAAGGATATATGTAAGACGTAAGGTTTGTCGTTTTTGTGCAGATAAGACTCTAAAAATAGACTATAAAGATCCTGAGACACTTAAACACTTTGTAACTGAGCGTGGCAAGATACTGCCAAGACGGATTACTGGTACATGTGCAAAGCATCAAAGACGACTTACAAATGCTATAAAGATTGCACGTATAATGGCTCTTATGCCATTTACATCTGGACATGCAATTGAGGAAAATGAATAATTTTTGATCCCTTATGGCTCCTTTTATGCCTGAACAAGAATTTAGGCAGGGGGTACCCAATTTTTATATAAGATTAGGATGGGCATTAGGGCTTTTAATTTTGCCTATGTTGGTACCTCCTTTTTGGGCATTGGCACAGTTTTGTGTGCCGGGTGCCCTTTTGTGCTTATTAGAAGATCTTCCTCCTACAAGGGCTGTTGCTCTTTTGTGGCTTGTTACAGCTATTTCTCTTGGACTTTGTATAGTTGTTGGAGGAGTTGTAGGGGCTGTATGGATACTTGAAGCTTCAGGGCTTTGGAGTGTGTTCTGGATATGTAGAAGACGGGAATTTTCTGGTCCTGAGACATTATTGATTGGTTTTTTGTTTTTAGCTGCAGCGTTTTTGTTTTTTTTGACAGTGGCTTCTCCTAAAGGTTTTTTTTATACATACGGAAGATTAAAACTTTCTATGTCTAAACAAATAGATTTAGCTTATCAGCAGTACATAAAAATGGGCTTAATAAAAGCAGGGGAAAGGGCCCAGTTTAAAGAGTTGTTTTTAGAATGGAAGAAAGACTTTCTTGAATATCTACCTTGTTTTTTTGCATTAAGTTTTGCAATGATTTCTGGTATAAACACTGCGGTTTCTAGGTATGTTGGCAGGAGATTTTTTAACAAAGACATCTTTGGCCCAGAATTTAGTAAATGGAAATTCCCTGATGAACTAATTTGGCTTGTAATTGCCTCTGGAGCTCTTGCCCTTTGGGGGCATAGTCCGTGGAATATGTTGGGTAAAAATGCTTTAGTATTTTTAGGGGGCATTTATTATATTCAAGGCATAGCTATTTTGGCTTATCATCTAAAAAGATTGAATATACCAGCTTTTTTAAGGGGTATATGTTATGCCTTGATCAGTTTAGAGTGGTATGGTCTATTAATTGCTGCTATTGTGGGACTAGCTGATGTTTGGTTTGATTTAAGAAGGCTTAATCAGTCAGTATCTGATCAAGAAGAATAAAATAATTGGAGGAGTTTTCATATGGAGGTTATATTAAAAGAAAGCATTAAATCTCTTGGAAGTGCCGGAGATATTGTAAATGTAGCTGATGGATATGCTAGAAATTATCTTATTCCTCAAGGGAAAGCTGTTATTGCAACAACCAAAAATATCAAACAACTTGAGCGTCAACAAGAGGCTATTCGTAAAAAGGCTGCTCAGATAAAGGCAGACTTAGAGGCATTAGCAGCACAGCTCAACAATTTAGAGATAGAAATACCTGTAAAAGTTGGAGAATCTGGTAAACTCTATGGTTCTGTTACATCAATGGATATAGCAAAGGCAATTTCAGAGAAAGGATATAGTGTAGATAGGAAGAAGATTCAGCTTGAAGAGCCAATTAAAGAGCTTGGAGAGTATTCTATATCAATAAAGCTTGCTCCAGAGGTCGAAGCCACTATAAAATTAAATGTGGTTGCACAGAATAATTAATTAAGATGGCTACAGAGCTTGCTAATAATTCTAATATAAGACTTAGAGTTCCTCCTCAAAGTATTGAGGCTGAGGTGGGAGTACTAGGTAGTATTTTGATAAAGCCTGAGGTTATGCCTCAGGTAGTTGAGTTTTTGCGTCCAGAAGACTTCTACAGAAAGGCTCATGAGAAGATTTATAAGGCAATGGTGGAGCTTTTTCAAAAGAATGAGCCTGTAGACATCCTGAGTGTTGGAGAATTTCTGCGTTCTAAAGGAGATCTTGAAGATATTGGCGGGCTTTCTTATTTAGCAGAGTTATCTGATTCTGTAGCCGTTGCATCAAGTGCTTCTTATTATGCCAAAATAGTAAAAGATAAAGCCATAAGAAGAAGGCTTATAGAAAAGGTAACTCAGATTGCAGAGAATTGTTTTAATGAAGCAGAAGACGTTGAAGAGCTTTTAGAGTATGCAGAATCTGTAATTTTTGAAATATCTCAAGCAAAGGTGAAACAGAGTTTTTATCAACTAAACTCTGTAATAAAAGATAGTATCAAAAGAGTTGAAGAGCTCTATAAAAAGAAAGAGCTTATTACAGGCGTACCTACAGGTTTTATTGACTTGGATAATATTACTGCGGGGTTTCAGCCTTCAGACCTCATTATTGTAGCAGGGCGCCCTAGTATGGGTAAAACTGCCTTTGCTTTAAATATTGCTCAACATGCAGCAGTTGATCAGGGTATATGTGTTGCAATTTTTTCTTTAGAGATGTCTAAAGAACAACTTGCAATTAGAATGCTTTGCTCTGAGGCACAAGTCAATGCACAAAAACTTAGGACAGGTTTTTTATCGCAAAAACACGATTGGCCAAAGATTATAAGGGCTGCAAATAGGCTTTCTCATGCTCCTATATTTATAGATGATACACCCGCAATGAGCATATTAGAGATGAGGGCAAAGGCTAGAAGGTTAAAGACCGAGCACAATTTAGGATTAATTGTTGTTGATTATTTACAGCTTATGAGGGGTAGAGACGGAAGTGAGCGGAGAGAGCAAGAGATATCGGAGATTTCTCGTTCGTTAAAGGCAATGGCAAAGGAGTTAAATGTACCTGTTGTTGCTCTTTCTCAGTTAAACAGAAAGGTTGAAGACAGGCCTAATAAACGTCCTCAAA
Organism: uncultured Desulfobacterales bacterium; assembly: GCA_964578585.1. Classification (GTDB taxonomy): domain Bacteria; phylum Desulfobacterota; class Dissulfuribacteria; order Dissulfuribacterales; family JAMONC01; genus JAMONC01. Next base: position 12,830 of record CAZODM010000014.1, read on the forward strand.
TGGCTGACTTAAGGGAATCTGGTGCTATAGAGCAGGATGCAGATGTGATTATATTTATATATCGTGATGAGGTCTACAATAGAAGTGAAGATAATCCCAATAAAGGTATTGCTGAGATTATAGTTGCAAAGCAAAGAAATGGGCCAACTGGGTTAGTAAAATTATCTTTTGTATCAAAGTATTCATCCTTTGGAAACATCTATAAAGGTCCAGAAGAAATTTGATTCTAATATAAAGATTCTCCTTGAGCACGAAGGCATATATGACCACTTGGTGCATAGGAGACTTCTTGTTTATTTTTCTGAACTATATGATTGGAATAAACGGATAAATCTTACTGGTATAAAAGATCCTGAGAAATTAGTGTTAAAACATTTAGGAGACAGCCTTGTCTTAAGAAGACATCTAGATGTAAAGGGAAAGATACTTGATATTGGTACAGGTGCAGGTGTACCGGGTTTTATCTTAAAACTGATTGATCCTTCTATAGATATTACACTTGTAGATGCTGTTAGAAAGAAGATTTCATTTATAAAGACACTTGCTTCATATATAAAAGGTTTACATATAAATGCCTTACATTTTAGACTAACAGGTAATGACTCAGATGTTTTAAGGCTTGGTTCAAGATTTGATATAATTATTAGTCAGGCAGTTGGTTCAGTAGAACTTTTTCTGAAATTTTTTAATGCTATTTCAAACAAAGGGGCGAAGGGATATTTATTAAAAGGCTCTAATATAAAAAAGGAATTAAAATATCTAGAGTTAAAAAGAAAAAATTTAACTCTTGAGTATGAAATTATAAAGGATAATCTCCCAATTTTAGATCATGTAAGAAATATCTTAGTTTTTAGGAAATATTCTTAAGATTTATTTTATTCCAACGCCACCAAGTCCTGTTAGTATTATTCGTACAAGCCATCTTGTTTCTTCTTGATTTTTAGTAAGCGTTGCAACAATAGACCAGCATCCTCCATTATATGTGAGTCCATAGGTAGAGCTGATCTCTGTCCCAAGTTTTAGGTTTCTATTAGTGGAGTAACTAGCAGAGAATCCATAAATGAGTGGGGTTGAACAACTTAGGCTAAGAGTACGTTGGCCTGTTAAGTGATTATAGATAAAGTTTATGTTAAGGTGTTGTCCAAATGGTGTGGAGAAGTTTCCTCTAAAATTTTCATTTGTAATACCATAGCCATATACACTATATGTCATATCATATCTTGTGTTTATATATTTTATAGGTTTAAAGTCTATAGTAGTATATATATCTGAAAATGGATGTCTTCTTTCTCCTGATGTTAAATGTCTAGTTGCTTCATTTATATCATATGAGCCAGTTACTTCTAATCTAAATATATCATCAAACTTATTTGATCCATCTATCAAAGACTTTTTAGTAATATAACTTACTAATTTAGCATAAATTTTATTTTCTTTTTGTAGATAATCTAGTGCATCAATTTGAGGTATATAAGATTGATTAATTTGTGGTCTATATACATATCCTATATGAGGTTCTATAGTATGTAAATAAGTATTATTATATATTTTATTTATATTGGTCGATAAATCAACATTAAATTCAGGAACCAATCTATTAGAATATCTTCTTATATTAGAATCAGAAGTAGTAGAATTGTTGTCTAGATTATAGACTGAGTATAGGCTGTCATCAATATTGGTTTTAAAAGTCAATATAGCTGTATTCCATAAATTTATTGGTATAAGTATTTTAGGTATAAAATTGATACGTTGATAGTTAATACCTTGTTTCCTATAATAATTTACATAACTTATTTGTGCACCATAAAACATTGGAAAGTTATTTAGTTGTTTAGTAAATGATATACCATATATGTATGGTAATACTTGAATGGTGCTATCTCTATCTTGAGATATTAAGTTATAGTTATATCTTAGTTCTGCACCTGTAAAATATTCATCAAATGCTCTGGTAAATTCTAATGTAGATGGTCTTACAATAGAATTCTTATCTACTAATCCTCTTGAAAATTCATGGAGAAATATCTGTTTTGTCTTATCATAGCCCATTGGTCCATTGTTAAAATCTTCTATGAAGTCTTTGTCACTTACTATATCAATGTCTAGCTTTGATTGAATTTTAAATGGAAGTTGTTGATTTGCTTTTGCTCTTAACCACCATCTTGATCTACTATATGTATTAGGAAAGCTTTTAGCTTTATCATGTATGAAATTATATCTTATTATTCCCTTGTCTTTTTTGCTTAAGCAATATCTAAACTCTATTCCTTGCATCCAGCCCCTTTTGCTCATAGGATGTTGGTAAAATGTTGCATCCATATACTCAGTTATAGCCCAGAAAAATGGTAGGTTAACTTCTATACCATTTTTATTAGATGAAGAATAATATGGAAATAAAAATCCTGTTTTTCTATGTCTATTTACAGGAAGTCCAATAATAGGCGTATACAATATAGGAATATTTTTGATTCTAAAGGTGTCATTTATTGCCCAAGCCATACCATCTAGGGTAAGATTAAGCCTTGAGCATTTAAAACTCCAGTCTGGGATATTTCCTTTACAAGTAGTTATTACAGCGTTTTTTGCAAAATAGCTATTAGCTCCCAGTTTTTTGATAGTATCTGCTTTTATATAGACATTATTTTTACGGATAAATAGCCAAGCATTTTTTATAGTACCTGTTTTATTTTTTACATTAACAGTTGCGCTGTCTCCTTTTAAGATATTATTAGGAGTTGTAATAGTGAGATTGCCATTAGCTATTAATAGTTTGTCTTTTTCTATATAAGTTATCTTTTCTGCCCTTATTAGAATATCTTTCTGAATTGCTGTAACATTACCAATAGCAGAAATAGTATGGGTAGTTTGAAAGTATGTAATCTTATTAGCATATATATGCCATACGCTAGTGTGTTTTTGGGCAAGAGCTGAAATATTTGTGCAAATACAAAATATCAGTATTAAGAAAGATATTTTTAAGATTAGGACTTTCATAAGCCTTGAGGTATCATGTAGGATGATATTGTTCAAGATATTTTTGGAATTTTATAAAAAAGAAAGGCGGCGCACTTTGTGCACCGCCGGTGGACGGGTATAGTGTAGGATTTTTCAGGAGGAGCCAATCCTACTAATATAAATCCTACTAATATTTATATTGTAAATTCTTCTACTAATTTTTGCAAGCTCATAGATAAATTATGTAATTCTTTTGCAGCATCTTTTACGTGATTGGCATTTTCTGCAGCCTCTTTGATGCTTTCACTTATTGCCTCGCTAGCATTTGTTACCTCTCCAACCCTAGAACTTGCCTGTTGTGTATTGGCACTTATTTCATTAGTAGTAGCAGTCTGCTCCTCAATAGCAGCAGCAATACTGTCTGAGACTTCAGCCATTTGAGAGATAATATCCACTACTTGTTTTGTTGCCTGGGTTGCAAGCCTAGATTCTGTTTGTAGTTCTTGTACAATTGCATCAATTTGGCTTACAGAATCACTAGTTTGTTTAGCAAGCTCTTTTACTTCATTAGCAACTACAGCAAATCCCTTGCCTGCTTCACCAGCTCTAGCGGCTTCTATAGTTGCATTTAGTGCTAATAAATTGGTTTGTTCTGCAATTGAGCCTATTAATTTACTCATTTCGCCTATCTTTTCGGCAGCATTTGCAAGATTCTCTATTACTTGATCAGCAGACATTGTCTGATCTTTTGCTTGCTGTGCTATGTCTCTAGCATGGTTTGTATTTTGTGCTATTTCTGAGACTGCTGCACTCATCTCTTCCATTGCAGCAGCAACTGCTGTCACATTTTCATTAGCTACTTCAGAGGCTTCTGTTACTTCTGATGCCTTCTCAGCAATGTGTTCTGAAGTATGGGCTAGATGCTGAGCTGTATCTGTCATAGAGTCTGCTTGTGCCTTAACATCATGAGATTGTTCTGCAATCTTGGCGATCAAAAAGCGCATTCTTCTTATAAAGGCATTTATAAATGTAGCAACACCTTCTACTTCATTAGTGATAGCCTTTTTATAAACAGGGCATTTATCACAAGAGCTATACTCTCCACTTAATATTTTAGGACAGTGTACTTCTGCAGCATAAGAACCTGCTTCATACCAACATGCAGAGTCTTTACCATAAGATGGACAATCGGTTTTACCACATTGCATAATTCTAGAACAATTGATCTTGGGTACAGGTATTTCTTTAGTGAGATCTGTATCTCCAGTAGCCATCTCTTGTAAGTGTCTAGTAAGAAAGTTCATTGGACTGATAACATATGAGTAAATTATGTAGTAAATAAGAGCACCTAATAATAGGGCTATAGTTAGTCCAATCATAAAGGTCCTATTCCCTGTTTTAGCTATTTCTTTTGCATGATTTAGTTCTTTAATTCTATTTGGTTCTACTTGTTCTTTAATAGTAGATGTAAGTGTTGCCTGCATTGTATCAAATATATGTCCAAATTCATTTCTTTTATTGATAAATTTTTGTTTATCATCTTGAAGTTTTGCCCATAGAGTTTTTAGTGTTTCAATATCGTTTGAGATATTAGTCTGAACTAATTCACTTTTATGATTTATTGTCATTAAATTACACCAATTTTTAAGTCCATTATCTATTTTAGTGAATAGATTGTTTATATCTTGTTTAGCAACTTTTTCATTTATATATCCTTCTATTAAATAAATTAATCTATCTATAGGAATTACTATTTGTTGATTTGCTACCATATCAATATTGGCATTGTTATAATATTTTGTTAATTTATCAGTTTTATTACTTTTTTTCTGTAAAAATGAGACATGTGATGAATTTAATTTTTCTAATGTTGATTGTATTTTGTTTTTTGTTAATAGAAGTTTTGTTTGTGTGTTATTTATTTCTTTATTTAAATTATCCAAATCGGTTATTATAGTATTTAATTGTTCTAAATATTTTGATATTTCTGTTCCCAATTTTTGTAATTCTAAATTGTTACCAACAATTTGTGCGAATTTATTTATACTAGATTGTGCTTCTACTATACTATTTTTTAGTAATATTAAGTATTTAGGGTTCTCATTAATAAACCATTTAGTTTGTGCTTTATTAATATCAATTATTGGATCTAAAATACCTTCATGAATATTCTCCTGTATATTTATCCAATATGCTAAATGTTTAGAGGCTTTATTCTGCATTCTAAGAGCATGCCAACCCGCTAAGGCTAATATAAGAATGGTTAGTAACATTATTGTTAATGATGTGTATAATAACGTCCTAATATTTAATTTTAAAATTCTCTCTTTGTTTGACATAACTTCCCTCCTAGATACCAATTTTAAAAAGTTTCGATTTTTTAGATATCTTATATAAGTGCTAACTTATTTATAGCTATCGTTATATTGTATTATATACTTTAATAAATTTTGAATAAAATATTGTTTTTTATATAACTACTTAATATCATTATTGTTTTTTACAATAATAGTTATAACTAACGGTTATTATTAAATTTTTACATACTAGTATAGTTATAACTAAATAGTTATCTATCAATTGATTTTTTAGAAGTAGTTAATATTGTTAGAATTATTTGTATTTTCATTATAGGCTTAGATTTAGATATTGAGATACAATTTTTATAATAAAATGTTTTTGTTTTCTATTAATAATTTAATGAGCTTAAGATTTTTAAAATACTTAAATCTAAAAAAAATAGCTTTATTCCCTCTTCTGTTAAGTTAGCAGCTATTGCTCTTTTTAAATACATGTATTAATAAGAGATAAAAAAACATTGAAATGTTCCTAAAAATACATAATTCTAAGTCTGTAAAATTG
>CAZODM010000014.1:18749-33802 GCA_964578585.1 uncultured Desulfobacterales bacterium
ATAAAAAAACATTGAAATGTTCCTAAAAATACATAATTCTAAGTCTGTAAAATTGTCAGTACTTAAAAAATAATTGAGGTTTGGTTGGTTATATAGAGAATGATAGTCTTTGATCTTTGTTGCGAACATAACCATATATTTGAGGCATGGTTTAAAGATAGGGAGAGTTTTGAAGAACAAAAGAAAAAGGGCTTAGTAGTATGTCCAGTTTGTGGATCTAAAGAGGTAAGAAAGATTCTTTCTCCAGTAGCAATAAAGAGACATAGTGATTCTTCAGAGGAAAAGATAGGGCACAAAACAAATGATGATATAAAGGCATATGAGGCCCTTTTAAAAACAGTATATCAATATATTAAAAAGAATACAGAGGATGTAGGAGCTGATTTTGCAAAAGAGGCTCTTAAGATGCATTATGGTGTAAAAGAGCCAAGGGGAATAAGGGGAGTAACTACTCCAGAAGAGGAGAAGATTTTAAAAGAAGAAGGAGTTTCTTTTTTTAAATTTCCGGTCCCGACCAAAAAGACTAAAGGAAATTAGCCATGGAAGATACAAAAAGTAAAGAGGTTGAGTTAAGGGTAAAAAGGGGCTGTGTGGTCGTAATGGATTATGAGGTGCGTCTTTTATCTGGTAAAGTTGTTGATTCATCCCAAAAGGCGGGTAGTCCTGCTCGTTTTGTATGTGGACAAGGGCTTTTCCCAAAGCCAGTAGAGGAAGAGATAATAGGGCTTAAGATTGGTGATAAAAAGATTATCGAGGTACATCCTCAGTATACCTATGGCAATTATGATCCTAAAAAAGTGCTCTTAGTTGCTCAAGAGAGATTCTCTGGCGATCTAGAGATTGGCAAACTAGCTCATGTCCCAGATGAATTTGGTATTAAAAGGCCGGCTATTGTACTAAAGGTATGGGAAGGAGCGGTATTGGTAGATTTTAATCATCCATTAGCAGGTAAACCCCTTATGTTTGAGATAGTAATAAAAGATATACAACCTGAATTTCAGGAAATTTCTGAATCAAATTCTAAAGAAATGCAACTTGCATCTTGACAATTTGGAAAAAATAGATCATTTAGTTAGCGCACGTGGCGGTGTAGCTCAGTTGGTTAGAGCATGCGGCTCATATCCGCAGCGTCCGGGGTTCAAGTCCCTGCACCGCCACCATTTTTACCTCCACATTTTTAATCTCTTTTTGTTTAGAAAGTCGATTTAAAAATATGAAACTCTTTCTTACAGCTTTAGGACTTGCTCTAATCTTTGAGGGAATTCCTTATTTTGGTTTTCCTGAAAAGATGCAGACAGTACTTGCAGAAATACAAAAGATGTCACCTAATGCACTTAGAATACTTGGGTTAATAAGTATTATTATTGGACTGACCCTTTGTTATATTTCTCTTAAAACAGGATGGTTTTCCTAAATAATTATGGATTATAGTTTTAACTTAGACGACTATGACTACCCGCTAAATCCCTCTCTTATTGCACAATATCCTGTAAAGGATAGAGATAGTTCCAAACTTTTAGTATTAGATAGGGATAAAGCCTCTTTTAAGGATTGTACCTTTAAAGATATAGTTAAATTTTTAAATCCTGGTGATTGTCTTGTATTAAATGATTCAAGGGTGTTTCCCGCTCGCCTTTTTGGTAAAAAGGAAACAGGGGGGAAGGTAGAGCTTTTTTTGCTACATTTTCCTCAACAGATAGATAAAGGACATGCTAAAGTTGAATGCCTTTTTAGAGCGTCAAAACCTCTGCGTGTTGGCATGCATGTATATTGTCAACATAATATCTGTGCCAAGGTAATAAAAGTAGAAGAGGGAAGAGCACTAGTAGAACTTTTATATGAAGGACCATTAGAAGAGGTGCTTGATAAGGCAGCAAAGGTTCCGCTTCCACCTTATATAAAAAGAGAAGAAGAAGAGCTTGATAGAAAGTGTTATCAAACTGTTTATGCAAGAGTTCCAGGTTCTGTTGCAGCTCCTACTGCAGGGCTTCATTTTACAAAAAGGCTTTTAGAGGCTATTAAAGAAAAAGGGGTTGAGTTAGTAACTATTACTTTACACGTAGGTTATGGGACATTTGCTCCTATAAGGGATAAGGATATAAGAAGACATAAGATTCATTCAGAATGGCTTTGGATTAGTAAAGAAAGTGCGCAGAAGATAAATAAGATCAAGTCTAAAGGTGGAAGAATTGTTGCAGTTGGAACTACTAGTGTTAGAGCATTAGAGGCAGCAGGCGTAACTGGTGAATTAGTGCCTTATAGTGATTTTTGTGATTTGTACATAGTGCCAGGACATGAATTTAAGATAGTTGATGCAATGATTACAAATTTTCATCTTCCCAAGTCTTCTTTAATTGTTTTAGTAAGTGCCTTTGCAGGCAGACAGCTCATATTAAAGGCTTATAGGCATGCCGCAGCCTCTGGATATAGGTTTTATAGTTATGGAGATGCAATGTTTATATTTTAATTCTGTTATTTAGGAGAAGTTACTATGAGGCATGATGGTAGATCAAATGATGAGATAAGGCATATAGAAATCATTCATGATTTTTTAATACATGCAGATGGTTCTGTACTTATAAAACAGGGGAATACTTGGGTCCTTTGTGCAGTGACTATAGAGGATGATGTACCCCCTTTTATAGAAGATGAGACAGGTTGGATTACCGCTGAGTATGCAATGCTTCCATGTTCTGCTAATACTAGAATACCTAGAGAGTCTCGTACTGGTAGAGTAAAAGGGCGCACTATGGAGATACAAAGACTGATTGGTCGTTCATTAAGAGCGGTTACAGATCTCTCTCTCTTGGGCCGACATACGATTCGAGTTGACTGTGATGTTATTCAGGCAGATGGAGGGACAAGAACAGCTTCAATTACAGGGGCATTTCTTGCACTAAGAGATGCTATTCAAAAGCAGCTACAACAGGGACAGATAGAAAATAATCCACTTATAGATACTGTTGCAGCGATTAGTGTTGGAATTGTTGAGGGAGAAATTGTTGTTGACCTTGACTACTATGAAGATTCAATGGCACAGATGGATGCCAATTTTGTATTAACTGGTAGTGGAAAAATTGTAGAGATTCAAGCTACTGCAGAAGATAGTCCTGTTGACTGGCAACTGTGGAGCAAGATATGTGATTTAGGTATAAGGGGCGTTAAATCTGTACTAAAAATCATAGATTTGTAGGGGCTTTATATGGTAGATATAGTTATTGCAACTAGTAATAAGGGAAAGATAAAAGAGATAAGAGATATATTGTCTGATTTTCCCTTCAACGTAATTCCCATTTCAGCACTAGGACCTATGCCAGAGGTTGTAGAGGATGGTAAAACATTCTTAGAAAATGCTCTCAAAAAGGCAAAAATTGTTTCAGAAACTTACAATGTTATAGCTTTAGCAGATGATTCTGGGCTTGAAGTTGATGCATTAGGTGGTGCCCCTGGCGTGTATTCTGCAAGATATGCTGGAGAGGGGGCAACAGATGCAGACAATAATAAAAAGTTACTGGATGCAATTAAGAACATAGATGAAAGTAAAAGGACAGCAAGGTTTAGATGTTGTGTTGTAGTTTATAAACCTGATGGAAGTTATGTTTGGGCAGATGGTGTTTGTGAAGGTATTATTGCTGAAAAACCAAGAGGAAGTAAGGGCTTTGGGTATGATCCTATTTTTTATCTTCCAGAGTTAAAAAGGACAATGGCAGAGCTTGAGCCTGAAGAAAAGAATAGACTCAGCCACCGTTTTAGGGCGCTTTTGGCTCTTAGAGAAAAGTTATCTAATTTTATCTAGTTTTTTTGTTATTTATTCTATCTTTTATTGCTTATAATAGCTTATTAATATATAGTTTAGATTTATAATCTTCTGGTTAGAAGGGCTATAAATCAAGAAAAATAAGGAGGGGTAGAGAGAAATGAGAGATTATCTTTATAGGTTTGGAGTATTTTTATTTGCTTTTTTATTTTTAGCAGTTTTTTCAGGTGTTAACTCATTTGCGCAATCTAAAACCCCTTATAAGATCGGGGCTCTTTTTTCTATTACAGGTAGAACTTCTTTTATAGGAGAGCCTGAAAAGAATACTCTTATTATGCTAGTTAAAGAGATAAATGCAAAAGGTGGTATAAATGGACATCCTATAAAACTCATTATGTATGATACTGAAGGTCAAGAACAAAATGCTGTTGCAAAGATATCACGCCTTATTTTAAGAGATCATGTATTAGCCATAATTGGCCCAAGCCTTACAGGTACAACAATGGCTGTTATACCATTTGTTCAGAGGTATCATGTCCCACTAATTTCGTGTGCTGCTGGAGTAGCGATTACACATCCTACCAAGTATTGGGTATTCAAGGTGCCACAGACAGATGAGATGGCAGTAAAGAAGATATATCAAGATCTTGACAGACGAGGGATAAAAAAAGTTGCTATTATTACAGTAAGTGTTGCATTTGGGAGAAGTGGTAGAAAGCAACTCATAAGGCTTGCTCCACAATATGGCATAAAGATAGTAGCTGATGAGACATTTGGACCTAAAGATTTTGATATGACTCCACAGCTTACAAGAATGAAGGCAGCTCATCCACAAGCAGTTATATGTTGGGGGACCAATCCTGGTCCAGCAGTGGTTGCAAAGAATATGAGACAGCTTGATTTCAATGTGCCTCTTTATATGAGTCATGGTGTAGCATCTCAACGTTTTATTCAACTTGCAGGAAAGGCAGCAGAAGGGGTTATTCTACCTGCAGGAAAGATTCTTGTAGCTGATCAGCTTCCCAATACAGATCCTCAGAAGAAGGTTCTTTTAGCTTACATAAAAGACTATAAATCCCATTATGGAACAATTCCTCCTTGTTTTGGTGGTCATGCCTATGACGCAATTTACATGCTTAAGATGGCTTTGGAAGAGGTTGGTCCTAACCGAGCAAAGATTAGAGATTATCTTGAAAACATAAAGGGCTTTGTGGGCATAGATGGTATATTTAATATGTCTCCAACAGACCACAATGGACTCACAGAAAAGGCTTTTGTAATGGTTCAAGTCAAAAACGGACGATTTGTGTTGTATCATTATTAATTTTAATTGATAGCTTAAGAGAGCCAGAAGCTTTTATAAATTATAATAGGAGAAGGCTTCTGGCTTGTTAAATTTTTTAGGGATATTAAAGATAGTGTTTTGATGGGACAGATACTCCAGTTCCTATTTTCTGGACTAACAAATGGGGCTGTGTATGCTGTGATAGCCCTAGGTTTTACTATTATATATAATGCTACAGATGTCATAAACTTTGCCCAAGGTGAGTTTGTAATGCTTGGGGCAATGTTTATGTATACGTTTACACATTTTCTTGCATGGCCTATCCCCATTTCATTTATTGTTACTATTTTATGTGTATCTATTATTGGTATACTAGTTGAATTTTTCACTATTAGGCCTGCCAAAAATGCAGATATTATAAGCCTTATTATTATTACAATAGGTGTTTCTATCTTTTTACGTGGTGTGGCAATGATGGTTTGGGGAAAGGATCCTGTTGCTGTCCCACCTTTTAGCAGTACCACCCCTATAGTATTTATGGGAGCTTCTATTGATCCACAGATTATTTGGGTACTTGTTATCACCTTGATTGCAATGGTTTTTACCCAGTGGTTTTTCAAATATACAATTTGGGGAAAGGCCATGAGGGCTTGTGCTGTCAACAAAAAGGCGGCAAAACTTGTAGGAATCAAGGTTGAGAAACTTATAAGTTTATCATTTGCCTTAAGTGCAGGGATAAGTGCTGCTGCTGGAGCTGTTATGGCGCCTATAACATTTGCAAGTTATGATATGGGTACAATGTTAGGATTAAAAGGGTTTTGTGCAGCAGTTTTAGGTGGATTAGGAAGTGGAATAGGTTCTATATTGGGTGGATTTATTTTGGGAATATTAGAGGCATTTGGAGCAGGCTATGTATCATCTAGTTATAAAGATGCCTTTGCCTTTTTGATCTTACTTGTAGTTTTGTTTTTAAAACCTCAAGGTTTACTAGGACAGGGAGAAGTAGATAAGCTTTAGTTATGCGTTCTAGTTTAGTTAGATATCAATACATAGGATTGATTATTCTTGCCTTTTTCTTAGTAGCAATAGGTAGTCTAGTCAAAAACGACTATTATCTAAATGTGTTTGTATTAATTGGGATTCAAGCTATTGCTGTTTTGGGTTTGAGTCTTCTGATGGGATATGCAGGTCAAGTTTCTCTAGGTCATGCTGCATTTTATGGCCTTGGAGCATATGCATCAGGTATTTTAACTGTTCACTATGGAATGAATCCGTATCTAGCAATATTTTGTGGTATTATAATAAGTGCGCTTATGGCACTTATTGTTGGGTTGCCTGCCTTAAGGCTTAAGGGGCATTACCTTGCAATGGCAACCCTTGGTTTTGGAATTATTATAGACATATGTTTTAAAGAGATGGCTAGTCTGACAGGGGGTCCTTCTGGCCTAGTTGGTATTCCGATGCTGAAATTTTTAAATTTCACATTTGATACAAGTATTTCCTATTATTATTTAGTTTGGAGTATTTTTATACTTCTTATGATCTTAAGTCTTCATCTGGTTAATTCCCCCTTTGGTAGGTCTTTTAGGGCACTTGGTTCAAATGAAGCAGCAGCGCAGGCAATGGGTATAAATACCCATGTAGCTAAACTCATTGTTTTTATTATAAGTGCAATATATGCATCTTTGGCAGGGAGCCTTTATGCTCACTTTGTTACCTTTATAAGTCCTGCTTCTTTTGGTTTTATCTGTTCTATAAAGATGGTTACTATGGTTGCTGTTGGTGGTATGGGAACTTTATGGGGAGCACTTCTTGGAACAAGTGTGCTTGTATCTTTGCCAGAATTTTTAACAGTATTTTCTGACTATGATGTATTAGTTTATGGTTTAATATTGATAGTAGTTATGATATTTATGCCAGAAGGTATTGTACAGGCCTCTTTAAAAATTATTAGACGTCTTAGACATCAGGAGACAAATGTCTGAAGTTCTTCTTAATGTAGATAGTATTAGTAAAAATTTTGGTGGAATCATTGCAGTAGATAATATCTCGTTTAATGTCCGAGTTGGGCAGATAAAAGCTATCATAGGACCAAATGGGTCAGGGAAAACTACTCTTTTTAATCTAATCAGTGGTCATTACCAGCCAAGCGCAGGCAGTCTTTATTTTTATGGATTTAATATTACGAAATGGCCTGCTTGGAAGAGTGCAAGCGTTGGGATATCAAGGACATTTCAAAATCTAGCTCTTTTTACTAATATGAGCGTAATTGAAAATGTCCTTATGGGTGTACATGTACATACAAAGGCAGGTTTTTTATCCAGTATTTTTAGAACCCCCAAATTTTTTAAGATTGAGAAAGAGGCACGGGAGATTGCTCTACAAAAGCTTTCCCTTCTGGGGATTTCTCATATAGCAGATAAAAGATGTGGAGAGCTTCCATTTGGACTTCAGCGTTTAGTTGAGATGGCTCGTGCTCTTGCAGCAGAGCCCAGGCTTTTACTGTTAGATGAGCCTGCATCTGGACTTGATATACATGATAGAAACAAACTATGTGAAATCATAAAGCAGATAAGAGAAGAGGGTGTTACTATTTTAATGGTTGAGCATGATATGAATATCACGATGAATCTTGCTGAAGAGGTTATAGTTATTGATTCTGGTAAGAAAATATGCGAGGGAACACCTAAAGAAGTTCAGAGAGATCCTGAAGTAATTCGTATTTATCTTGGAGAGGGTTAAGGATTTGTTAAGCATACAAAATTTACATGTTAGTTATGGTCCAATTAAGGTTTTAAAAGGAGTTTCTATTCATATTGATCAAGGTGAAGTTGTGTCTTTAATTGGTGCAAATGGTGCAGGTAAGACTACTCTTATGTCTACTGTTGCAGGACTTCTTAGACCTGAGAATGGATCTATTAAGTTTGAAGGAAGAGATATAACAAAATTTTCTCCAGATGAGATAGTGAAACTGGGGATTTCTTTGGTACCAGAAGGAAGGCAGATATTTGCTCCCCTTACCGTTTTAGAAAATCTAGAATTAGGTGCTTATTTAAGAAGCAAAGATAAAAAGGCGGTCAGGCAAGATATAGATAAGGTATTTAGTTTATTCCCACAACTTAAAGATAGAAAGAATCAGAAAGCTGGTACACTAAGTGGTGGGGAACAGCAGATGCTTGCAATAGCTCGAGCTTTCATGGCAAGACCTAAGCTTTTGTTATTGGATGAGCCTTCTTTAGGACTTGCTCCTATGGTACTTGAATTAATTATGGATTCTATCTTAGAATTAAACAAAGCTGGGCTTACAATCTTGATAGTAGAACAAAACGCAATAAAGGCATTAGATATATCAATGAGAGGATATGTGCTTGAAACAGGCAGGATAATTTTACAGGGTAGTTCTAGCGAGCTTAAAGAAGATCCTGATGTTATTAGGGCTTATTTAGGTAAAGATTATGAAGAGATAACAGAGAGGTGATAAAATTTGGGGGAGGGGGGTATTTAGGATGATTTCAGAGAGTCGTATAGAATTTTTATCTACTGAGGCTTGGGGGCAATGGCATACTGAGCTTTTACAGAGTGTAGTCAATAGAGTTTATACCAGAGTTCCTTTTTATAAGAATCTATTAGATAAAGAAGGGATAGATCCATCGCAGATTACAAGTGTTGAGATGTTGAAACTCCTTCCATTTACCACAAGAGAGGATCTTGCTAATCACTATCCATATGATTTTTTTGCTGTTCCTTTAAGAGATATTGTTAGGATTCATACATTTAAAAGTTCTCAGCTTTCTCCAATAGTTATTGGATACACCAAAAGAGATCTAGAAATAAGGCAATTTTTAGCAATAAGGGCTTTTAATGTGTTTGGAGTAAGACCTGAGGATATTGTACAGATATGTCTTGATCCTGGAATGAGCACATGGAGTCTTGAATTAAAAGAGGCAGCAGAGTCTCTTGGAGCTTTAGTAATTCCTCCTGATCCTTTGTGTGCTAAAGATAGGATTAAGGTTATGAGAGATTTTAAAACTAGTGTTTTGATAACCACTCCTTCTTATGGATTATATTTGCTTTCAATTGCAAGAGAAAAAGGACTTGGTCCCAGAGAATTATCTTTAAGAATTGGTGTGTTTATTGGGGAGACTTTGAATGACAGAGATAGAAAAGAGCTTGAAAGAGGTTTTGGGCTAAGAGCATTTTCTATCTATGGAATAATGGAAGCAATGGGGCCTGTTATGGCCTATGAATGTAGAGATTCTAAAGGGCTTCATCTTGCTCTTGATCACATTATACCTGAGGTGATCGATCCTAAGACTTTAGAACCTATTTTTAATGGTGAAGGAGAACTTGTTATTACTACAGCAACTACAAAGGCAAATCCACTTATTCGTTTTAGGACAGGGGATATTACTAAGATTTCTCAGAATGTATGTAAATGTGGAAGAACTACTTGGAGAATAGATCCTATAAAGGGGAGAGCTGATAATTTAGTTAATGTGCGTGGAATAAAGATAGATGTAGGACTTATAAAACAACTTCTTATAGAATATTGTAATGGATATGAGCCTAAATTTTTATTTGTTATCAGAAAAAAGGACTTTTTAGAACACATTGAGCTTTGGGTTGCAATGGATCCTCACATATTTAGTGCCAGTCTTCCAGAGTTACATCTTTGGATAAGAGCTCTTGAAGGTAAATTTAAAGATTATATAGGTCTTGATTGTGTTGTAAGACCAGTAGAAAAAAGAACTATAATTCCTTTTTTGGATAGGGATAAAGAAGTTGTTTATTTAAACGATAATGAGATTAATTCTCTTTTGCCTTAGAATATAAATTTTAGATTATGTACCCCTTTCTCTTTAAAATCTTCCAATATTATAAATTAGTCTTAGTTATATATAGAAATAGTTAACACTATACTTTTAAGAAAGTTTTTCTTGATTTACTAACTAATTTTATTGATTTACTAATGCGATAATTTATTGCCTTGATCATCATAGTTATTTTTACTTGACAATTGAGCAAAATTAATACTAAAATTTTTAGTAATAGAGAAGTTAGTGTCCTAACTGAAGTTGATATCTTTAGTGTGTTCTAATTCTTGTTCAAGTTCACCTTCAATTTGAAGACTTTTCAAGTTCTTTAAGGGAAGAAATCGTCAATAAGTAGATTATATAATAAGATTTTATTAAAAAAGGGATACTATATCTTATTAACTAATAAGCTACTAATTAAGAAAGGAGATTACTATGTATACTAAAATAGTTTGATAATAATTGTCTATGCAAATAAATGTATATAGATAGGGGGTAATATCATGAGTAATGATAATAAATATATAATTAGATTTACCCTAAATGAAAGAATTCAACACTTCTTATTATTTATATCAATAACCCTCCTTTTAATATCCGGTTTTGCTTTAAAATATGCTGATACATCCTTTGGACAACTTTTTATTAAACTTGAAGGTGGATTTCAAGCTAGAGGTATTATCCATAGGGTTGGAGCGCTGATATTAATATTTGTTACAATTTATCATTTTATTTACATCCTTTTTACGAAAAGGGGACAAGAACAATTTCGTGAGATGTTTTTATCTACTAAAGATTGGAGAGATTTTAAGCAATCACTTTCGTATAGATTAGGAGCAACCAATGAACCTCCTTTATATGGACGTTATAGTTATAGACAAAAGTTACAATATTGGCTAGTTGCTATAGCTACATTTAGTATGGAAATTACAGGCTTAATGTTATGGTTTCATAATGAGAGTTTAGCAATTTTGTCTCATCATATACTTAATATTGTTTATGTTATTCATAGCTATGAATCAACATTAATTTTTGCATTGATAGTTATATGGCATCTTTATGATATTCATATTGTTGCTCATTTCCCCATGGATCCAGTCTGGCTCACAGGAAAGATTAGTATAAAAAGGCTCAAAAAAGAACACCCTCTAGAATACTTAAAGTTATTTGGTAAGGAGGGTAAAAGATGAAATCAAAATTATATATTATAGTTATGTTTTTAATTTTTGCTATTAGCATAACTATACATAATTCTGATGCAGTTATTAGAAAATGCATTATATGCCACCAGAAACCAGAGATCAAAAAGGTATTACCTACTGGTGAGGTAATTTCTGTATATGTCGATAAGGATGTACTTAGACATTCAGTACACAGACGTCTTAAATGTCAGGATTGTCATAGAGATGTTACAGTAATTCCTCATAAAGGTATTAAAATAGGAAGAGTTCACTGTGAACGCTGTCATTATAAAGGCTCTCCTTATCCAGTTCCCAAGCCTGATCATCTCTACCTAAAATATTGGAATAGTATCCATGGCAAAAAGAGAAAAGTAGGGGATCCCAATGCTCCTTGGTGTCAAGATTGCCATGGAGGGCACAATGTACTTCCTCCAAGTAATCCAAGGTCAATGATTTATAAAAAGAATATCCCTTCCTCCTGTGGTAAGTGTCACAAAAAGGCTTATCAAGAATATAAAGATTCTGTCCATGGAGTTGCTCTTCTTAAAAAGGGAATCATGGATGTCCCGTCCTGTACAGATTGCCATGGCAAACATGCTGTTTATTCACCAGGCAAGCCCTATTCTAGTGTAAATCCACAAAAGGTACCAGAGACTTGTATAAAGTGTCATGCTAACAAGGCTATTATGAAGAGATTTAATGTTCCAGTAGATACTGCTACTACCTATAAAGATAGTTTCCATGGCATAGCTCTTAAATTTGGAGAACTTAAAGCTGCAAATTGTTCAAGTTGTCATGGCATTCATAATATAAGGGCGCCTTCTGATCCGCTTTCTACTGTTAACAAGAAAAATCTGCCTAAGACCTGTGGAAAATGTCATCCCGGAGCTAATGAAAATTTTGCAAAGGGAAAGGTTCATTTAGATATACATAATAAGAGTGCAGGAATGGTCTATTATCTAGCTAAGTTTTTTATAATCTTAACTGCAGGGACTATGACAGTTTTATTTATTCACATCTTTTTGGATCTCTATCGTAGGTTTAAAGAAAAGAGGGAGGGACTATAGTTATGGTCACTCAAGCACTAAAAGATAAACTAATAGAAGAGCTTAAAGATAGAGTATATCAGGCAATAAAGAGCGAATTAGACAATCTTTCAGAACAAGTCAAAGAAAAGGTCCAAAATGAAGTAGAAGAGCTTTCATCCCTTGCTTTTGAAGTTATTGCAGAAGAAAAATTAGAGAAGCTTCAGGATGAGATGGTAGATGCAATTTTAAAAGAAATAAAAAGCCTTATTAAGGTAGAACAAAAGAAAAAGGTTAGGTATTTTGAGAGATTTAGTCTGTTTGTTAGGGTGCAACATGCCATAATGGCTATAAGCGTAATAATTTTGATTATAACAGGAATGCCTCTTAAGTTTCACACACTTGGTATCTCTGGGGTGCTACTTAGTTTCTTTGGGGGCATTCAAAATGCTAGGATAATTCATAGAATTGGTGCTACGGGGCTTATTTTTGTATCTCTTCTACATCTATATTACATTATCTTTACTAAAGAAGGACGTCATAACTTTAAGCTTCTTATTCCCACTCCAAAAGATGCCAAAGATGCTGTTCAGATGATTAAATACTATTTAGGACTTACTACAGAAAAGCCAAAGTTCCATAGGTTTAGTTATATAGAAAAGTTTGATTATTGGGCAGTTTATTGGGGTTGTGTGATAATGATTGGCTCTGGGCTTATACTGTGGTTTCCAGAAATTACTATGAAGTTTGTTCCTAAATATGTATCAGATATGGCCCATGTAGCTCATTCTGACGAGGCACTTCTTGCAACACTTGCAATTGTATGTTGGCATTTTTATAACGCCCATCTTAACCCATCTAAATTTCCAATGAATCCTGTAATATTTACAGGCAAAATATCTGAGGAAGAGATGATAGAAGAGCATCCTCTCGAGTATGAGGAAATAATAAAAAAGCAGGGCCTTAAAGAAGGTGAGCCATCAGACAAAGGAGGGGAGCATGAGATCCAGAAGGCTTAAAAAAAGCAGAAAAAAGGATGTTATGGCCCTGTTGGCAACACTTTTTACCCTTGTATTAATCATTTCTTATGTAGTGCTGTATCAAAAGAGTCATAACCCAAAATTTTGTCTAAAGTGTCATTATGAAAAGCCATATTATGAACATTGGAAGAGTTCTACACATAGTTTTGTTTCATGTTACAAGTGTCATCCAACAATTCCTGCCAAAATGTTGTTTTTGGTTATCCAGTACAATTTAGGGCTATATGATATGTATCCTAGGGCCAATGTTCCCTCTTTTACTTGTTTACAACAGGGTTGTCACAGTAAACAGAGACTATTTTCTGAGAGATTGGTTATTAAAGACAAACCCGTTTTTAATCACAAACAGCACTTAAGTGGACCTTTAAGAGGCATAAGACTTAGGTGTTCAAGTTGTCATTCGCATATTGTTCAAGGATATCATGTAAGTGTTGTTGAGACAGTTTGTTTTACATGTCATTTTATGGGAGTAGGACAAGGTCATTCCATTACAGGATGTCCATCTTGCCATGGTAATCCAACAAAAGTCATAATATATCATGGTTTTAGGTTTAGACATCAAGAGTATCTAAAGCTTGGTGTAAGTTGCGATCAATGTCATGTAAAGATTATAAAAGGGACAGGAGAAGTTCCGCCTCAAAGATGCCATACATGTCATGTAGAAAAACCTATTCCAGCAAATGCTACAAAGATTCATAAGATTCATGTTACAGAAAATGGAATAGACTGTTTTAGGTGTCATACTAAGATAGAGCATGGAAGCATAAAACTTGTAAAGACATTTCAGGTAACTTGTTCAAATTGTCATACTAAATTGCATAGTGCACAAAAGGCTCTTTATATGGGAGTAGGTGGAAAGGGGATGGGAGATCTTCCAAGCCGTATGTTTGCAGCGCAGGTAACTTGTGAGGGCTGTCATATAAAGACCAAACCAAATCCTAATGCACTACAAGGTTCCTTTACTAGATATTCATCTCCTGCCTCTTGTGTAAAGTGTCATGGACCAGGATATGACAAGATGTTAGATGATTGGAATAAAAACCTAGCAGTGGTTGAAAGTTATGTATCAAAAAGGATTTCTAGGTTGGCAGGTTCTGTTGCTAAAAATAGGGCAACAGCACAACTTTATTCTCTTGCAACCTATAACTATGATTTTGTAAAGGCAGCAAATGGGGTACACAATGTTGAATATGCAATAAAACTTCTTAGAATATCAGCAAACTCTTTAGATACAATAGATAAAAAGCTTGGTTATAGAGTGCCTTCAAAACCTAAGATTATAGCTACTCCAGATGGTTATTGTGCAATAATGTGTCATAATCGTTTAGGAATGCCACAGGATGTATATTTTGAACACAAGATTATATTCCCGCATCAGTTACACGTTAAAAAAGAAAAGATAGCTTGTATGAAGTGTCATTCTGTAAAACATCATGGCGAAACTATCATTAAGAAAGAGAATTGTCTTGAATGTCATCATCAGATGAAAGATGCTGCAAGTCGCTGTACAAAGTGTCATAGATTAGAGACTGCCTTTTATAAGGGAGATATTAAAGGATTAATAAAATCTGAACCAGATCCAATGTACAAGGTAGGAATAGATTGTATATCTTGTCATGATGTAACACAAAGCGTAAGAGTAAGTATTAAGAAGATTAGAGAAAATTGTATCAATTGTCATGGTGGAGAGAAGGGATATGGTGATATACTTGATCAATACATAAAAGAGGCTAGAGAGATTCAGCAAGAAATTTCTAAAAAACAAGCACAGATTAAAAGATACATTGATGCTCATAAGATTAACAAGGTATTGGCAGCTAAGATTAGGGTACATTATGTGATTATAAGAACGATAAAAGAGGATTTATCTTCTATGGCATGTATACATAACATAAGTTATGCTCATGAGCTAGTAACTATTGCAGATAAAGAAATAAAAGCAATTAAACAA
>CAZODM010000015.1:0-33745 GCA_964578585.1 uncultured Desulfobacterales bacterium
AATGCAGTAGATAGATTTGTTAAAGTTCTAAGTGTTAAACCTCCTGTTCCAGGAGATAACATCTATTTAACTATTGATGCGGATATTCAACGTACAGCCCAAGATGCTTTTAAAGGTAAAATGGGGGCCATCGTTGTTCTTGATCCTAGAAATGGTCAGATTTTAGCCTTTTATAGTAGTCCAGGAATAAATCTTAACTGGTTTTCTAAAAAACTTACTAAGAAGATAGTTTCATTTTTATACAATAAGGATACTCATCCTTTTATGGATAGAGTGATACAGGGATGTTATGCTCCAGGTTCTATCTTTAAGATAGTACTAGCTGCAGCAGGATTACAAACACACGTTATTACACCCTCTACAATATTTTATTGTCCTGGTTACTTACGACTTGGAAGGAGGATATTTAGGTGTTGGGATTGGAGGGGACACGGTAAGGTAGATCTTTATAAGGGCATTGTACAGTCATGTGATGTATATTTTTATCATGTAGGATTGTTGTTAGGTCCCGATAAGATAGCAAAATTTGCTCATTATTTTGGATTTGGAGAAAAGACAGGGATTGATTTGGCAGGTGAAGCTATAGGACTTATCCCTACTCCTGAATGGAAGCTTAGAAGATGGCAACAAAAATGGCAAGACGGAGATACACTTAATATGGCTATAGGACAAGGGTTTGTTTTAGTTACACCAATTCAAGCTGCTAGGATGATAAGTGCAGTAGCTAACCCCAAAGGATTGGTCTTAAAACCTCAGTACATATATAAGATAAAAGATTGGCAGGGTAAAACGATAGACTCTTTTAAGATTGTTGTTCAATGGCGTTTACCTGTAAAAAGAAGGTATTTAAATGAAATTCGGAAAGCACTTGAAGGCGTGGTAGAAGATAAGCACGGTACTGGTTGGAGATGTAGAATTAAAGGGTTAAATGTCTGCGGTAAGACTGGTACAGCTCAAGTAATAAAGCAGTCTAAAAGGACAAAAGAAAAAAAGCTTGAGTGGAAATATAGAGACCATGCCTGGTTTGTTGCTTATGCTCCTGCTAATAATCCACAGATAGCAGTTGCTGTTTTGGTAGAACATGGTGGCCATGGTGGTTCTGCTGCTGCTCCTATAGCTAAAAAGATTTTTGAATGTTGGTTTAAGCTACAACATCCTAGGCCTAAAGTACAATCTCCAATGATTACATTTAATGATAATATCAAAATAGCTAGACTGGAATAATATAACCGAGGCGTATTAAGTGGAAGAAAATGTTAAATTTTATTTAAAAAAGATAGATTGGTTACTTTTATTATTTTTATCTGGAGTCTTATTGGCTGGGTTTTTGACTGTTAAAAGTGTTAGTAGCATTGAAGGTGCCACTTTAGCTAGTAAGCAACTATTATGGTATACATTAGGCTTTATTTCAATGTTTATTTTAGCCTTTTTGATAGATTATCGTATCTTAAAAAAAATAGGGAGGCTTTTTTATGCCTTTTGTATCTTTTTATTGATACTAGTGATGTTTGTATCACATGGTAAGGTTCATAGGTGGATACATATAGGGCTTTTTAGTATACAGCCTTCAGAGTTTACTAAGTTAGCTATTATCTTAATATTATCTGACTTTTTTTCTACACGTATAAAGGAATGTTATACTCTGAAAGATATATTTTTAATTGGTTGCATTTTAATTATTCCTCTTTGGTTGATAAAAAAACAGCCTGATTTAGGTACTGCAGTGTTAATTGCTATTGTAAGCGCAACTATTATATTTTTTGCACGGTTGAATTTAAAGACTATTATTGTGATAATAATTTCTGTTATAGTAGCACTTCCTTTATTTTATCATTCTATGCTTCCTTATCAAAGACAAAGATTAGAAGCTTTTTTACATCCAGATAAGTATAAACAACAAGGAGGATATCATATTAATGAGTCAAAGATAGCTGTTGGCACAGGTGGTAAGTGGGGACAAGGGTTTAAAAAGGGAGTTCAAGTGCATTTGAAATTTTTGCCAGAATCCCATACTGATTTTGCATTTGCAACTTTTGCTGAGGAGTGGGGATTCTGGGGATGTTGTTTGCTAATTATATGTTATTTAGGTATATTTTGGCGAGGGCTAACAATCTCGAGAAATGCACGAGATAGGTTTGGGACTTTTTTAGCCTTTGGTATTACAGCCCTTTTGTTTTGGCAGACCTTTATAAATATGATTATGGTTCTAGGATGGGCTCCTGTTGTAGGTATTCCTCTTCCCCTAGTAAGTTATGGTGGTTCTTCAGCTTTAGTAACATTAAGTTGTATAGGAATACTTTTAAATATATACAAAAATTACAAAGAACTTTCTTCTTGTTTAATTGAATAATTACAAATAATTACATAATAGTATAATCCCTTTTGATTTTAGGTGATTTTATAAATTTATATTTTTTGTAAGTAAAAAAGAACCGCATTTTTTTACTAATTTAGAAATGGTTACCACTTTGTAATAAAAAGAATTTTTTTTATCTTTTTATAAAAAAAGCTATAAAATCGTGTTAAAAGGCATTGACAGTATGAATTAAATAAGGTAAAAGCTAGAGCAAGTTTTGATGAATGGGGATTCAGCAGTATAGAAGTGTAAAAAATAATAAGATATGTTAATAGTTATTAAGTGTAGGAGGGGCGCTCTAAATGATAACCTTAAATATAACCTTGTGGATTGAAGTAGTTTTGGCTTTGATCCTGATGTTTATCTTAAACATTGTTCTTTATAAACCTATCCGTCATATCCTGGCAGAAAGACAGAAGAAGCTTGACGAGCTTCGTTCTGAGGCAGAGAAATATGAACGCAATGCTGAGGCATTAGTTGAGAATTTCAATCGTAAGCTTGCTGAGGCGCGTGCTAAAGGACAGTCTGAGAGAGAGAAATTTAAGGAAGAGGCAAGGGCGAAAGAGAGAGAGATTATTGAGGCAAGTACAAAAGAAGCAGAGCAAGAAAAGAGTCAGAGTTTGGGACAGTTGAGAGAGCAGATTGAGGCAGCACGTAAGGAATTGCAAGGAAAGATCGAGGCGTTTGCCCTTGAAATAGCACAAAAGCTTCTTGGGAGGGCTATATAAAATGTGTAAAAGGGAGAAGGGCTGGGTAGGATTAATTGTTGCGTGTTGTTTTGTTTTGGGGCTGTATGTGTGGTTTGGTCATGTAGATATGGCCCGCGCAACTAATATTGCTCATGCACAAGAAGTTGCAGCTCAAAAGGCAATATCTAATAATGTAGCAGTTAAGCCGGAAGTTAAAGATCCTCCAGAAGCAAAGGCGGCTGAGCATGAGGCTGCAGAAGGTGAAGAGGAAGGGATTCATATTTCTCATGCTCAGGTTATGGATTTTATATGGCGTTGTTTGAATTTTGCTCTTTTGATTGTGATATTGGTTAAATTTGGGAAGGAACCTGTAAAAAGTTTCTTGCAGGGACGTAGTGAGTCTATTAAGAAAGAGTTTGATGATTTGGAAGAGCAGCGCAAAGAGGCTGAACGCAAATATGAAGAATATCGTCAGAAGTTAGCAGATATGGATAAAGAGGCGGAGAAGATTTTACAGGCTTTTATAAAGCAGGGAGAGGTAGAGAAAGAAAAGATTATTGCTCAGGCACATGAAACTGCTGAAAGGATAAAGGCGCAAGCTAAATTTTATGTCCAGCAAGAGCTTGCTAAGGCTAGAGAGCAGCTTAAGGCCGAGGTTACTGAAATGGCTGTTAAGCTTGCTGAAGATATTATTCGTAAAAACATTACAGAGCAGGATCATCATAGGCTTATAGCCGAATACCTTGAAAGGGTGGTGCAGAAAAATTGATTAGTACAATAGTAGCTAGAAGATACGCTAGGGCTCTTTATACGGTAGCAAAGGAAGGGGGCAAGCAGGAAGCATATGCTAAGATTTTAGAGAGCGTGATCCAGCTCTTAAAAGAGAGTCCAGAGATTGAAGAGGCTCTCTTGAGTCCAATGTTGCCCCCAGATGTTAAGCACAAGGTGGTAGAGGAGCTTATTAAGGCCTATGAAATGGATGAGACAATGGCCAATTTTCTTAAGCTCCTTGTAGAGCGTAGGCGCATTGGCTATCTGCGTGTTATAGCAGAAAACTTCCGAACTCTTTGGGAGGAAGAGCAGGGGCTGGTGCGTGCAATTGTATGTACAGCTATTCCTATGCCTTCGGACCTAGAAGAGAAGTTAAAAGAGGTCTTGAAGGAGCTTACAGGTAAAAAAGTAGTGTTGGAGCTACGGCAAGATCCAGATATTATTGGTGGAGTCGTGGCCCACATTGGTGATATGGTTTTAGATGGTAGTATAAGGAGTCAGCTACAGGGCTTCAAAGAATCCATAGGGAGGGGTGAGCTGGGATAATGGCACAGATAAAAGCATCAGAAATCAGTGACATAATAAAGAAGCAGATTCAGGAGTATGAGAAGAGCATTGACCTTGCAGAAACCGGCATGGTCCTCTCCGTTGGTGACAATGTCGCCAGGGTTTACGGGGTACGCAATTGTATGGCCATGGAGCTCTTAGAGTTCCCGAATGGTATCATGGGTATTGCCCTAAACCTCGAGGAGGACAACGTCGGTGTCGCAGTTATGGGGCGATGCGAGTACATTAAAGAGGGTGATATTGTAAAACGTACAGGGAAAATTGCTCAGGTGCCTGTTGGTGAGGCACTTTTAGGGCGTGTTGTTGACACCCTCGGTAACCCAATTGACGGTAAGGGGCCAATTGAGGCCAAAGAGTATCGTCGTATTGAAATGAAGGCTCCTGGTGTCACCGATAGAAAACCAGTTCACGAGCCCTGCTATACAGGTCTTAAGGCTATTGACGCCATGACTCCTGTTGGTAGAGGGCAGCGTGAGCTTATTATTGGTGACCGTCAGATTGGTAAGACAGCGGTTTGTGTTGATGCTATTTTGGCACAAAAAAATACAGATGTATACTGTGTTTATGTTGCAATTGGTCAGAAGCAGTCAACAGTTGCATTGGTCGTTGAGGCTTTAAGGCGTTATGGAGCGCTTGAGTATACAACCGTTGTTGCTGCAAGTGCAAGTGAACCCGCATCACTTCAGTATTTGGCAGCATTCTCTGGTTGTGCAATGGGTGAATATTTCCGTGATAATGGTAAGCATGCCCTAATTATTTATGACGACCTTTCAAAGCAGGCTGTTGCTTATCGTGAGATGTCCCTGCTTTTGAGACGTCCACCAGGACGTGAGGCATATCCTGGAGATATTTTCTATAATCACTCCCGTTTGCTTGAACGTGCAGCCAAGTTAAAGGATGAGTTGGGTGCAGGAAGCCTTACAGCGCTTCCAATTATTGAAACCCAGCAGGGTGACGTCTCTGCATATATTCCTACAAACGTTATTTCAATTACAGATGGTCAGGTTTATCTAGAACCAAATTTATTCTTTGCTGGTATTAGACCTGCAATCAACGTTGGTTTGTCAGTTTCTCGAGTTGGTGGTGCTGCACAGGTTAAGGCAATGAAGCAGGTTGCAGGAACTTTACGTTTGGACCTTGCTCAGTACAGAGAGCTTGCAGCATTTGCTCAGTTTGGTAGTGATCTTGATAAAGCTACACAGCAACAGCTTAGACGTGGTGAGAGACTTGTTGAGATTCTAAAGCAGCCTCAATATCAGCCACTACCAATGGAGAAACAGGTTTTGATTATTTACGCCGGTACAAGAGGCCATCTTGATGAACTTCCTGTGGAGGTGCTTCAGGAGTTTGAGAGAGAGCTCTATGAGTTTGTTGAAGCCAGACATCCAGATGTGTTCCAGGAGCTTAGAGATAAACAGGCTATTGATGATGCATTAGATAAGAAGATGGCTTCCACAATCCAAGAATTTATTAAAGAGTTTAAGGCAACTCATAACCTATAAAAAAGGGGAAGGGTTAATCTGCCATGCCATCACTAAAAGATATAAAACTTAAGATTGCCGGCGTAAAGAAGACGGAGCAGATCACCAAGGCCATGAATATGGTTGCGGCTGCTAAGCTCCGTGGTGCGCAGGCCAGGATGGAGGATTTCCGTCCTTATGCGGAGAAGTTTGCCGCAGTAATGAAAGAGTTGGCAGGTACAGCAAATCCTGATGCCTTCCCTCTTATGGCCAAGCGCGAAGTAAAAAAGGTCTTGGTGGTCTTAATTACATCAGATAGAGGATTATGTGGTGCTTTTAATGCTAATCTTATAAATGCAGCAAATAAATTTTTAAGAGAGAGGATATCTCAAGGACAAAGTGCTGCACTTTATTGTGTAGGTCGAAAAGGAGAGTCTTTCTTTAGAAAGAGTGATTATGAAGTGGTGGGCAAGCTAGTAGATATTATGGCAAATGTACAAATGTTTAATGCCCGCCAGATTGGCCAAGAGGTTATTCATCTATTTTTAGAAGAAGAGGTAGATGAAGTTCAACTTCTTTATGGCCGTTTTATAAATGTTGTTACTCAAAGACCTACATTTGAGCGACTGCTTCCAATTACAGCATCCCTCGGGGAGGAGGAAGAGGAGGAAGTAGAAGAGGAAAAAGGTGTAAAGGCTGCCTACATTTATGAACCAGATCCAGAGGCTATATTGAATACATTAATGCCAATGTATGTAAATGTTCAAATTCTTCATGGAATGCTAGAGACAGCAGCAAGTGAACAGGCAGCTAGGATGACAGCAATGGATAACGCTACAAAGGCGTGTTCAGATATGATTCATAATTTGACATTGGCTTTCAACAAAGCTAGACAGGCCGCCATTACTAAAGAATTGATGGATATAGTTGGCGGTGCAGAGGCATTAAAAGGATAAATATATTGTATAAAAATTTGCCACGCCAATCATATTAAGTGGCGTTAAGGGAGGATTAGATAGATATGGCTAATGAGAGCGGAGGAAATATTGGTAAGGTTGCACAGGTCGTAGGACCAGTTGTCGACGTGGAGTTTCCCCCTGGCCAACTTCCAGCCATTTTAAATGGACTATTGGTCACCAACCCTGCTATTGATGATACAGAGGACAACCTTGTTTTAGAGGTTGCTCAGCACCTTGGTGACAATATGGTCCGTTGTATTGCAATGGATACTACAGATGGTTTAGTAAGGGGGATGCCAGTTAAAGATACAGGTGCTCCCATTAAGATACCTGTTGGAGAGCCTACTCTTGGCCGTATTATGAATGTGGTTGGAAGACCTGTTGATGGATTAGGAGAGTTAAAGTCTGATACCTATTATCCAATTCACCGTCCAGCTCCAGCATTTGTCGAACAGGATACTACAGTTCAAGTTCTTGAAACAGGTATTAAAGTTATTGATTTGCTGGTTCCATTCCCTAGAGGCGGTAAAATGGGGCTGTTCGGAGGAGCAGGTTGTGGTAAGACCGTTATTATGATGGAGATGGTTCACAACATTGCTATGGAGCACGGCGGTATTTCAGTATTCTGTGGTGCAGGTGAAAGAACAAGGGAAGGAACCGACCTATACCTAGAAATGAAAGAGTCTGGGGTTTTGCCAAGAGCTGCTCTAATTTATGGTCAGATGACAGAGCCGCCTGGTGCAAGAGCAAGAATTGGTCTTACAGGTCTTACTGCAGCAGAGTATTTCCGTGATGAAAAAGGTCAGGACGTGCTCTTCTTTATTGATAATATCTTCCGCTTTACACAGGCAGGTTCTGAGGTGTCAGCGCTTTTAGGTCGTATTCCTTCAGCAGTTGGTTATCAGCCAACACTTGCTACAGACCTAGGTGCTTTACAGGAACGTATTACTTCTACTACTAAGGGTTCTATTACAGCAGTTGAGTGTGTTTATGTGCCTGCAGACGACTTGACAGACCCTGCACCAGCAACTACATTCGCTCACTTAGATGGTACAGTCGTTCTTTCACGTCAGATTGCAGAGCTAGGTATTTATCCTGCAGTCGATCCATTGGATTCTACTTCAAGAATTTTGGATCCTAACGTACTTGGTGAAGAACACTATCAGGTAGCACGTCAGGTTCAGCAGACACTGCAGAAATATAAAGATCTTCAGGATATTATTGCAATTCTTGGTATGGATGAGTTATCTGATGAAGATAAATTGACAGTTCAGAGAGCTAGGAAGATCCAGAGATTCTTATCCCAGCCATTCCACGTAGCAGAGACCTTTACAGGTTTACCAGGTAAATACGTAAAGGTTGAGGATACAGTAAGAGGTTTTAAAGAGATATTAGAAGGAAAGCATGATGATCTTCCTGAGCAGGCCTTCTATATGGTTGGTACAATTGAAGAGGCAGTAGAAAAGGCTCAAAAGAGTTAATAAGAGATAGTTAAATAACAAAAAAGGCTTATAGCCAAGGTACTTTTTAGATACCTGAGGAAGGGACCATGGCAAACAAGATAATGCTAGAGATAGTTACGCCGAGCAAATTGGTAGTAAGTGAAGAGGTAGAATTAGTAACTCTTCCGGGAGAAGAGGGTGTTTTCGGCGTGATGGCAAATCATGCTCCGCTCCTATCTTCTTTAAAGATTGGGGAGCTCCACTATAAGAATGATAATCAGACTATTTATATGGCAATAAGTGGTGGTTTTTGTGAAGTATCTAACAATAGACTTACTGTTCTCGCTGAAGCAGCTGAAAGGGCTGAAGAAATAGATGTAGATAGGGCCCTTAAGGCAAAGGAACGTGCAGAGAGAAGGCTTCAGCAGGCAGCTTCACAAAAGGAAGAGATAGATGTTGCACGTGCTCAAGCTGCTTTAATGAGAGCTATAACTAGGCTAAAGGTGGCTCAAGAGTATAAAGGAGCTGCATAGCTTAGAACTTTACCATTAGATAAAATTGCTTATAATAAAAAGCGGGGCTTATAGTATGTGAGTCCCGCTTTTTTTATGTTTAAGTTCGTTTTTTTAGGGGTTTTTTATGGATATCAACTGTTCAATAATTGTTCTTGCTGCAGGGCTTGGAACTAGAATGAAGAGTCGTCTTCCTAAGGTTTTGCATAGGCTTCTTGGAAAACCATTGATTTATTATGTATTGGATACTGTTTTTTTGCTTAATCCTTCACAATGTATAGTTGTTACTGGTTATAGACATGAAGAGGTAGAATCCGCTCTTATAAATTACAAAGTAAAATTTGCTCTACAAAAAGAGCAACTTGGTACAGGACATGCAGTAATGTGTACAAAAGAATTTTTTAAAGATCAAACTGGAATTGTATTAATTGTATGTGGAGATACCCCTTTTTTGCGCTTTGAAACTCTTAAACGTTTAATTAGTTCACATTTTGAGTGTAAGAATAGTGTAAGTGTTCTTACTGCATATTTAAAAGATCCTTTTGGTTATGGACGTATTGTTAGAGATAAGAATGGTGATTTTTTAAAGATTGTTGAGGAAAAGGATGCATCTAAAGATATTAAAGAAATAAAAGAGGTAAATACAGGAGTATATGTCTGTAATGTAGAGTTTTTATTTTCTGCTTTAAGCAAGATAAAACCAGATAATGTTCAATCTGAGTACTATTTAACAGATATTGTTGAGGTGGCTAGAGAAGAGAATGTTAAAGTAGGTTCTTTTATGTATGCAGATCCAGATGAAATCTTAGGAATTAATACAAGGGTGCAACTTGCTGAACTTGAAAATTTATTATTACATAGACTCCGTAAAAAGTGGATGTTAGAAGGTGTTACGTTTATTATGCCTGAGACAACATATATTGAGCCAGATGTTGTATTTTCAAATGATGTTATTGTTGAACCCCATTGTATCATAAAGGGAAAGACTAAAATAGGTAAGGGAGTTAAGATAGGGGCCTTTTCTTTGATTAAAGATGTATGTATTAATGATAATGAAGTTATAGCCCCTTATGCTGTTTTAACCAATTAATATCTTCCTTTCTTATCCCTGGCCTTGTAAGTGCAAAATCATATTTTACTGGATCAGTAGGAGATATCTTTTTAAATGCCTCTGTTATTTCTAAAGCGGTTTTGATATCAGAAGTTTTGCGGGAAGTTAGTCCTAACTTATATGCAATCTTATGCATATGAGTATCAACAGGTACTACAAGTTTTGAGCAAAGGTTTTGATCCCATCCTCCAGGATCAACCGGATCTTTTCTAACCATCCATCTTAAAAATAGATTTGCTCTTTTACAAGCACTTCCATTTTCAGGAATAGGTAATAGAAATTTAAGCTCATTGCCTGAAGCTTTTTTTAGTTCTTTAAAGAATTTTGAGAGTCCTGGTAATATTGTTTTATCATTTGGTAGAACTTTTTGTTCAAAGCATTCTTTTAATGAACCATAATTTAAAATAATCTTTTTTATACCTAATAGCAAAGAGCAAATATCTTGGGTATCTGTAAACCTATATTTAAAGTTTTTAAATACCTCTTTGTAATGATCAAAATTGTTATCTACTACAAAGGTGAAAGGAGACGGATTTAATTTAGAAAATATGAAATCCAATGCTTTTAAAATAGAATAGACCCTACCATATGCTAATGATGAGGCAATAAGTGCTGTTATCTCTCTATCCTTTAAATCATAATAGTCATATAAAAATTCTAAGGGATCAGGATGTACAAATTTTTTATGGTTATAGTGTTTATAAAGTCTTTCTAAATATGTTTTTAGGTTTTTTAGTTCCATAAATAAAATAAAAGGGGGGCATACCCCCCTTCTCTTTTAGTCAAGCAATGTTTAATCTTACAGTTCTAATGCAAGAGCATGAGTTACTCCATCTTGTTGTTTTAGGAGTTCAAGCGCTTCATCTGTTACAGGTTCATCTGTTGTTAATAAAATGACATTTCGATGATGACCTTCATCTTGCCCAACCTGCATTCTTGCAATATTTATATTTTTTTCACCAAGTGTTGTCCCAATTCTACCTATTACACCAGGGCGATCTTCGTTGTATATAAGAAGCATGTGTCCTTGTGGCACTGCTTCAAGTCTAAAGTTATTTATTCTAACTAGTCTGGGTTCTTTTTTGCCAAATATTGTTCCAGATATAGTGTTAGAGTCTTCTGTAGTTTTAACTGTAACAGTTAACAGATTAGTAAAGTCTTTAGCAGTTTTACTTTTTGA
Source organism: uncultured Desulfobacterales bacterium (assembly GCA_964578585.1). Classification (GTDB taxonomy): domain Bacteria; phylum Desulfobacterota; class Dissulfuribacteria; order Dissulfuribacterales; family JAMONC01; genus JAMONC01. The sequence continues at coordinate 11,048 of CAZODM010000015.1, forward strand.
TATAGAGACCTTTATCCCTCTTTCTTCGGCTAATATTGGGGCATTTACAAAGTTGACATCTTCTTTAAGCACAGGGGCTAAAAGACCTTTTAGAATAGATACTGTAACTGGTGCTACATCAAGTTCGGCTACATCACCTTGATATTCAATCTGTACTTCTTCTACTGGCCCTTTTGCAATTTGTGCTTGGAAGGAGCCAATCTTTTCTCCAAGATGTAAAAATGGACCAAGTTGTGCTAGCACTTCGCTACTTACTGAAGGTACATTTACTGCGTTTTTGACTATACCTTTAGTTAAGTAGTCAGCAATTTGTCTTGCAACAGCTACAGCAACATTCTCTTGTGCCTCTCTTGTTGATGCTCCAAGATGAGGTGTGCAGATAAAATTATTTAACTCAAATAGTGGATTATCGCCTGGAGGTTCTGTTTCAAAAACATCTAATGCAGCACCTGCAAGTTTTCCATTTTTGAGTGCTTCATATAGGTCTTTCTCATTTACAATACCACCTCGGGCACAGTTTATAAGCATTGCCCCTGGTTTCATTTTTTCTAGCAGTTCTTGATTTATCAGTCCTTTTGTTTCTTTTGTAAGAGGGGTATGGATTGAGATATAATCTGCCTCAGCCAGTAGAGAATCTAAGTCTTTTAATTCTACGCCTATCTGTTCTGCTGCCTCTGGTCTAATATGAGGATCAAAGGCAATAACCTTCATTTTTAATCCACGGGCAAGTTTTGCAACAATACTTCCAATCCGCCCTATTCCTATAATACCTAGAGTCTTTCCTGCAACCTCTCTACCCTGGAACTTTTTTTTCTCCCATTTTCCTGCCTTAAGAGATGCAGTTGCCTGGGGTATATGCCTTGTAAGGGCTAGCATCATAGCAATAGTATGTTCTGCAGCAGAGTTCGTATTCCCCCCAGGGGTATTCATTACTACAATACCCCTTTTGTTACAGGCAGGTATATCTACATTATCAAGTCCTGTGCCTGCCCTTCCAACGACCTTTAGTTTAGGAGCTGCATCAATTAATTCTTTGGTGACTTTGGTACCACTTCTTATTATAAGTCCATCTGCATCCCTTACCACCTCTTTTAATTCATCTGGAGACAGCCCTATATGCTCTTCCACCTTTATTCCGGCTGCCTCTAGTATTTCGATGCCCTCGTGGGCAATTGGATCTGTTACCAAGACCTTGATTGCAACCATTTTTATATACGTCCCCTTTCTTTTAAAGATATTAGCTTAAATCCTTTGTTATCTTAATCTTCATGAGCAGCAAAATATGCCTGTGCTGCAGCAACAGATTTCCCAAATTCTACATCATGTCCTAGTCTTTTTAGTGCTCTTTCTACTGCACTAAGTGCTACAATCATATCCCACTGATCTAGATGTCCCATATGTGATATTCTAAAGATCTTACCTTTTAGCTGAGCTTGTCCACCTGCAATTGTAATCCCAAAGTCTTCTCTTAAAATTTTTACTACATCTTGTCCATTTATACCATCTGGTGCCTTTACAACAGTAATTGATTCTGATGGCACTTTTGAAAATATCTCAAGTCCCATAGCTGTTATACCAGCTCTTGTTGCTTCAGCTAAGATCTTATGATGTTTAAAAAGCTTTTCATGTCCTAATCTTTTCCAGTCTTTTAATACCTCTCCTAATCCAATTATAAGAGAAACAGCCGAGGTAAATGCAGTAGTCTTTTTATCTAGTGCTTTCTTTTCTTTTAATAGATTAAAGTAATAACGAGGACACTTAGACTTATTAATGAAATTCCAAGCCTTTTGGCTAACACTTAACATAGAAAGTCCAGGAGGAAGTCCAAAGGCTTTTTGCGAGCCAGAGACGACTATATCAAGGCCCCACGCATCTGTTTCTATATTATAAACTCCTATTGCACTAATAGCATCCACTACAAAACAGATATCTTTGTCCTTAAGTAATTCGCCTATTTCTTTTATAGGATGTTTTACTCCAGTAGAGGTTTCATGAGCTTGTATAAAGACAGCCTTTGCTTCAGGATGTTCTTTAATTGCTTTTTCTATATCTTCTACCTTTACTGCTTCTCCCCATGTGATATCTATGTTGATTGGAGTAATTCCATTTGTTTCGCAAAGTTCTGCCCATCTTTCTCCAAATTTACCAGCTCTTACTACTATCGCAGTATCACCAGGAGATAACAAATTTACTACAGATGCTTCCATTGCCCCTGTGCCAGAAGAAGCGAGTATGAATACATCATTTTGGGTTTTAAATAACCATTTTAGGTCTTGTCTTACTTCAGTAAGAATTTCAGAAAATTGGGGGCTTCTGTGATGCATAATAGGTTCTGCCATTTTTAGCAGCACCTCAGGTGCTGCTGCTGTTGGCCCTGGGGCCATGATATAGCGCTTTTGCATATTATTAATCCTCCTTAAATACTAGTACAAAATAAAAAATCCACACATTAAGATGTGCGTATTCCTTATCTTAAAAATAGATTCTTATGTCAAGGGAAACATTAAAATATTTATTCAAAAAACATTATATTAAATTTTTATTAAGGTGTTAAGCTTACTCTATTAATATTGTTTTGGTCCATTAAAAGCATTAATAGTCTATCTACTCCAAGTGCCATGCCAGCACATTGAGGCATATTTTTAAGTTCATTTAGAAATTTTTTAGGCAAAGCAGGGGGTTTTCTCCCTTTTTGTTTCATCTTTTTTATCTCTTCTAAGAACCTATTTTTTTGTTCTCCTGGATCTGTTAATTCAGAAAAGCCATTTGCAAGTTCAATCCCTGCTATATAGAGTTCAACCCGTTCTGCATAGCATGGGTCGCTGTTTTTTAGCTTTGATAGGCTGGCCATTGAACTAGGCCAATCATATAGAAATACAGGTTTATTCTTAGGAAGATTTGGTTCTATCTTACTTACAAGATCAATATCAAACTTAAGTGGATCAGGATTCTTATTTAGTTGCCATCCCGCATATTTTAAAAAGGCATCTTTTAGTTTTAAACGTATAAATGGGCTACTAATATCTATTTTATATCCTTGGTAAGGGATATAAGGATTGTTATTTTGATCTACTAAGTTAAAGGCTCTTGCACAAGAAGCTAATAGTCTTTCACATTCATCCATTAGATCTTTATAGTTTTTCCCAATACTATACCACTCTAAGAGAGTGAATTCTGTTAGGTGCACTCTTGAGTATTCATCTGCTCTAAAAACAGGACTTAATTGAAAAATACCTTTTATATTTTGGCAAATTGATTTGTTTAGTCTTGAAATAATGCGTTTTAGATATAGTTCTGGTGAAGTAATAAGTTTCCCTTGCTCTTGTCCTTTTTCATTTATAGCACATAGGTAATTTATATTTTCTTCAGGTGCAATTTCATCTACAAGAAGAGGGCTTTGGACTTCTAAAAAGCCCTCTTCATGAAAAAATGCTCGAATGATCCTATAGATTAGGTCCCTTTTTTTTAAGACTTCTAATAGATTAAAGTCTTCTTTATGATCATCGTGCATATTTTTTATCTTTTATTTACCCGTTCTACATACTCACCTGTTCTGGTGTCAACTTTTAGTACATCCCCTTCTTCTACAAATAAGGGTACTTGTAGTGTATAGCCTGTTTCTAATGTTACAGGTTTTGTTGCACCTGTTGCTGTATCACCTTTTACCCCGGGTAGGGCTTCTACCACTTTTAACTCTACAAAAGTAGGCAGGCTTATATCTATAGGCATACCTTTAAAAAAGAGTACATCTACTTCCATATTATCCAGTAAAAAGTTTTTAGCTTCTCCTACCTGTTCTTCTGTAAGAGTAACTTGGTCATATGTTTCCATATTCATAAAGTGGTAGCCTTCTCCATCTTTATAAAGGTATTGCATATGGATTTCTTCTAGGTTAGCAGGTTCAAATTTATCTCCGGATCTATAAGTACGATCCATGGTATAGCCTGTAATCATATTTTTTAATTTACATCTATACAGAGCCTGCCCTTTTCCCGGTTTTGAAAATTGAAATTCTGTGATAATGTAAGGTTCACCATCAATTTGGATCTTTAGGCCTTTTCTGAGGTCTGAAGAATCGTACACAGCTTTTTCTCCTTTTATTTTTTATTTTTTTGTTTCAAGATATTGATTTATTTCATAAGTAGTGTATGAGTTGCCAAAGTTCAACACCTGTTTTAGTAAAAAAATCAATTTATAAGGTGGTGATATAAAGCTATGGATTACAAAGATACACTTAATCTACCAAAAACCAAGTTTCCTATGAAGGCCAACTTAGTTCAAAAAGAACCTAAGATGTTAGATTTTTGGGAAGATATCGATCTCTACAACAAGTTAAGAGAGATTAGTAAGGGTAAAGATAAGTTTATACTCCATGATGGTCCTCCTTATGCAAATGGCCATATTCATTTAGGCCATACTGTTAATAAGGTATTAAAGGATATCATTGTTAAATCTAGACAAATGATGGATTTAGATTCTCCTTATGTACCAGGCTGGGATTGTCATGGACTTCCTATTGAACACAATGTAGAGAAAGAATTAGGTCCTAAAAAGAAAGAGTTATCTCTTGTTGAAATAAGAAAACGGTGCAGAAAATATGCACAAAAGTTTATAAAACTACAAAAGGAAGAGTTTAAACGGCTTGGTGTTATAGGAGATTGGGAACACCCATATCTTACAATGACCTATGCTTATGAAGCAGAGATAGCCCGTCAATTTTGTAATATATTTTTAAGGGGCTATGTTATAAAGAAAAAACGTCCTGTGCACTGGTGTCCTAATTGTGCAACAGCATTAGCTGAGGCTGAGCTTGAGTATAAAGAGCATAAGTCACCTTCAATATTTGTAAGATTTCCTGTTACAGATGAGCTTAATAAAAAGCTTGAAGATATTGTTGGTTCTAGCTTGGATGCTAATGTCTACTGTATAATTTGGACCACTACTCCATGGACTTTACCTGCCAATTTAGCAGTAGCTATGCATCCAGACTTTGACTATGTAGTTTGTGAACTCGAGTTAAATGGTAAAAAGGAATACTGGATTGTTGCTGAAGGAAGACTTCTTGCAACTCTTTCTAGTGTTGGACTAGAACAACAAGATTGTAAAATACTTGCTACTTTTAATGCTACTCAACTAGAAGGATTTGAACTCTTACATCCCTTCATAGATAGAAAGAGCCGAATCATTATTGCTGATTATGTAACCTTAGAGGCAGGAACAGGTTGTGTTCATACTGCTCCAGGCCATGGTGAAGAAGACTATGAAAGTGGTCTGCGTTATGGGTTAGATATTTATTCCCCTGTGGATGATTATGGTCGTTTTACTAAAGATGTAGAATACTTTAGTGGTATGAATGTATTTGAAGCTAATCCTCATGTGATATCTCTTCTGAAAGAAAAGGGAATGCTTGTATGTGAGCAAGAGATATCCCATAGCTATCCATTTTGTTGGAGATGTAGAAAACCGCTTATATTCAGGGCTACTCCTCAGTGGTTTATTTCAATGGAAGTAAATGATCTTAGGAAAAAGGCCCTTGATGCAATAAATAAGGTAAAGTGGATACCCTCTTGGGGCAAGAATAGGATTGAATCCATGGTTTCATTAAGGCCTGATTGGTGTATTTCGAGACAACGAGCATGGGGTGTCCCAATTACAGTGTTTTTATGTAGGGAGTGTGGAGAGCCATATCTTAACAAAGAGATTGCAGATAAGATTGTAGAGCTCTTTGAAGAAAAAGGGGCAGATGCTTGGTTTGAGTTAGATCCAAAGGAATTTTTAGGAGGTATTGCTTGTCCTCACTGTGGTAGCAAAGAGTTTTTAAAAGAGACAGATATATTAGATGTTTGGTTTGATTCTGGAGTAAGTCATGCTGCTGTTCTTGAACATAGACAGGAGTTGAGATGGCCTGCTACTCTTTATTTAGAAGGCAGTGACCAACACAGAGGTTGGTTCCAGAGTTCTCTTTTAACAAGTGTTGCTCTAAAAGGTGAAGCTCCTTATGAACAAGTCCTTACCCATGGTTTTGTTGTAGATTCTAAGGGTAGAAAGATGTCTAAGTCTTTGGGTAATGTTATCCCGCCTGATAAGGTTATAAAACGCTATGGTGCAGAGATATTAAGACTTTGGGTATCTGCAGAGGATTATAGAGACGATATTAAGATCTCAGATGAAATACTTAGACGCCTTACAGATGCCTATAGAAAGATAAGAAATACAATTCGTTATCTTTTAGGTAATATATATGACTTTGATCCAAAAACTGAGATGTTAGATATAAACTCACTTGAGGGTTTAGACCGTTGGGCACTTTCAAGGCTTTTAAAACTTATAAAAGAGGTAAAACAGGCCTATGAAAACTATGAGTTTCATATTGTTTATCACAGGATTCAGAATTTCTGTACAGTAGATATGAGCGCACTTTATCTTGATATCATAAAAGACAGGCTTTACTGTGAGCTAAGAGATGGTAGATCCAGAAAATCTGCTCAATCTAGCCTTTATATAATTGCAAGAGATCTGTTAAGGCTTCTTGCTCCGATCCTTTCCTTTACAAGTGAGGAAGCATGGAGATTTTTACCAGGAGTAGATGAAGGTAGTAGTGTATTTTTAAATACATTTCCTAAAGAATTTGAGGATCCTCTTAGTGAAGAAGAGAAACAAGATTGGCAAAAGCTTTTTGATATACGTTATGAACTTACAAAACCCCTTGAAGAAGCAAGAAAAGAGAAGAGAATCGGTCTTGCTTTAGATGCCCTTTTACTCATTAATGTCCCAGACTCTGACAGAGACTGGTATGAAAGACATATAGATATTTTAAGAACTGTTACAATAGTGTCTCAACTAGAGATAGTAGATGAATTTTATGATAAGGATAGCCCTGTGTGGGAGAGTGAAGAGATAGCAGGACTTAAAGCCCAAGTTTTAAAGGCAAAAGGTGAGAAATGTCAGCGGTGTTGGCAGTGGAGTGAAGATGTAGGTGATAAGAGAGAGGGTGTATGTGGAAGGTGTGCAAGGGTCCTTTCTGAAATGGGTTTATAGTGATTTAAAGGGATATGAGTTAAAGTGAGTTGGTCCTTTACACCATGGCTTAGAAAGGTAACAAAACCCTTTTTATTACCTATTGCAAAGGGGCTAGGCAAGCTTGGCTTTAGCCCCAATGCAATTACTATTTTAGGACTTTTAAGCTATGGAGCTATAGGAGTTGTATTGGCATTTGGTTATAGATTTATTGCTGGTTTGATGCTTGTTATTTTGGGACCTCTTGATGCCTTAGATGGACTTCTTGCTAGAGAGAGAAACCAAGTAAGTAAGTTTGGTGCATTTTTAGATTCTAATGTAGATAGGTTTGCTGAGTTTTTTCTTTTTTTCGGTCTTCTTTATTATCTCTTTCATTTTAGACATGCCTCTTTTAAAGAGGCTGCACTTGTATTAACTGCAATGACAGGTTCTCTTTTGGTAAGTTATGCAAGGGCTAGGGCTGAGGCTTTAGAGTTTTCTTGTACTGTTGGGCTTATGACTAGGGTTGAAAGGCTTATTCTATTTGGGGCTGGTCTGCTTTTTAATATTATTATTCCTGTACTTTGGGTTTTGGCAATTTTTACTCCTATTACAGCAATCCACCGTATAATTCATGTATATAAGCAATATAAAGATCAAGAAAAAGGCTAAATATGTCAGGTACCTTATTTGTAGTTTCTACTCCTATAGGGAATTTAGATGATATTACTTTTAGGGCATTAAAGATATTAAAAGAAGTAGATATTATTGCTGCAGAAGATACTAGAAGGACAAGGGCTCTCTTATCTCATTTTGATATCCATACAAAACTTATAAGTTATCACCAACACAACGAATCAAAAAGGGCTAATGAATTAATAGCTCTTTTAAAAGATGGTAGAGACATTGCTGTGGTTACAGATGCTGGGACCCCAGGAATTTCTGATCCAGGAAGAGTCTTAGTTGAAAAGGCATTTTTGAATGATATAAAGGTTTGTCCAATCCCAGGAGCAAGTGCAGTTACTACGGCTCTAAGTGTATGTCCTTTTTTGTATGATAGATATCTATTTTATGGATTCCTACCTAGTAAAAAAGGAGAATTAAAAAAGGCATTAAATAATCTAAAAGATAGAAGAGAGGTCCTAGTTTTTTTTATAAGTCCTCATAAAATAAATATTATTTTTGAAGTATTATGTAGTTTTTTTTCTGCCAGAAGGGCCCTTTTAGCAAGGGAACTTACAAAAGTATATGAAACAATAGTGGTAGATGAGATATGTAATATCTTTAACAAGATAAAAAATGGGCTTGAGATAAAAGGAGAAGTTACACTTATAATAGAAGGCAATAGAGAAGATAAAGATATGTTTACAGATTTAGCTAGGTTAGAATCTCATAATATATTTTTGTTATTAGAAATTTTATTTAAAAAGGGCTTAAGCTCTAAAGATATAGCAGAGCTATTAACTGAAGTCTTTAATCTTAAAAAGAAAATGGCATATAATTTAGTAAATAGGTTTAGGGAAGATGAAAGATAACATTGTCGCAATAATTCCTGCTCGTTATGGTTCAAGTAGGCTTCCAGGTAAAGTCCTTTTAGAGATTGCAGGCAAGCCTCTTATTCAACATGTTTATGAACGTGCTAAAGAGATAGAGATCTTTAAAGATGTATTTGTTGCCACAGATCATGAAAAGGTAATAGATGTAATCAAAGAAATTGGTGGAGATGCGATTTTAACATCTAAAAGTCATCCTTCAGGTACAGATAGGCTTGCTGAGGCTGCAAGAATTCTTAGTCTGTCTAAAGATACGATAGTTTTTAATATTCAAGGAGATCAACCTCTTGTTTCAAAAGATGTAATAAATGAGATTATAAGGCTTATTATCAATGACCATGAAATACATATGGCAACTGCTGCATGTAAACTTGATTCAAAAGATATAGACAATCCTAATAGAGTAAAGGTAGTGGTGGATTTTAGAAATAGGGCATTATATTTCTCTCGTTCTCCAATACCTTATGACAGAGATAAAAAAGGTGCGGTTAATTGTTTACGTCATTTAGGTTTATATGTTTATAGGAATGATTTTTTGCAGAAATTTGTCACCCTTTCTCAAGGTAGATTAGAACAGATTGAAAAATTGGAGCAATTAAGAGCACTTGAACATGGTTATAAGATTGGGGTTGCAATAGTAAAAGATGCCCCTTTAGATGTTGATACAAGAGAGGATTTTTTGCTTATAAAGAGGATATTAGAGGGCTGAAATAGCCTTTTTAATGGATATTCTTTTTCCTAGAAATCTTGTAGCAACTTCTTTTGTTACAGAGCTTATATCAGATAGATAAAACTGATGTAATGGCTGTGCTTTTATATTGGTGGGATTAAAACTATTTTGTTTTTTTAGATAGTCCTTTATCTTTTTGGCCACTTCTGATGAAGAATCTATAACTTTTACCCTTTTCCCAATCTTTTGTTGTATTATATCTTTTAAAAGTGGATAATGTGTACATCCAAGTATAAGAGTGTCTATCTGTTGTTGTTTTAAGGGGCGTAAATATTTTTTTACAATCATTTTGGTCTCACGAGCCTTGAGCCAACCTTCTTCTACAAGTGGTACTAAAAGGGGGCAGGGTTGTCCTATGACCTTAAAATTTTTATTATATTGATGAATCATTTTTTCATATATTTTGCTTTCTATTGTAGCTCTTGTGCCAATTACTCCTATTTTCCCTTTTGTAGTGATTTTTACAACAAGTTCTACTGCAGGGCTTATGACTTCAAATACAGGTATATTAAAACGTTTTCTAAGTTCTTGTGGGGCTACACTAGAGGCACTATTACATGCTACAACAATTATTGTTGCCCCTTTTGAGATTAAAAATTTTGTGTTTTCAATACTGTAGCGTAATATTGTATCTGGTCCTTTTATTCCGTAAGGAGTTCTTGCTGTATCGCCGAAATATATTAAAGGTATATCTGGTATTTGGGCGATTAGTTCTTTTACAACAGTAAGTCCACCTACACCAGAGTCAAATACGCCTATAGATTGATGTTGGTTTTGCATAATGTATCCAGTCATTTAGTAATTGTGTTTTAGTTGTTGCATTTAGTAAACAAAATTAAGTATAAATAATTGTGTAATGTATTAAGTTCTAGTATTTGGGTAATAGTCTTATTTATTTAAATTAAGCTGTCTAATCAAAGTGGAGGGTAATTTAACATGGAAGTATCTAAAATGCATCAAACTAATAGCAATGTAGAGGTAGATCTCATAGATGACATCCCCCCTGGTGAAAAGGTTAATACTAAAATTCAGTCCTTAGGTGAGCCTAAAATAGATTCTCCTCTTATAGAAACTAAAAATGAATATTTTGTTAGTGATAATGACAGGGTTTTAGTAAAGATATCTTTAGAGGCATTAAAAGAGTATATAGAAAAAGGGGAAGAACCCGAGAGTTTTGAACTAGCAGGTCCAAGACGCAAGATCTATTTTGATCCAACTAAACTACGTTGTGCAATCGTTACATGTGGTGGGCTTTGTCCTGGAATAAATGATGTTATAAGAGCAATAGTGATGACACTTTATTATGGATATGGGGTAAAATCTATATTTGGGATTCGTTATGGATTAAGGGGGTTTATTCCTAAATATAAGCTTCCTGTAATGGATCTTACACCACAGGCAGTAGAGAGAATTCATGAATATGGTGGCACAATTCTTTCTTCTTCTAGGGGCCCTCAACCAACAGATGAGATAGTTGATGCACTTGAGAGAATGCATGTAAGTATTTTATTTATCATTGGTGGTGATGGTACTTTTAGGGCTGGTGCTAAGATAGTAGAGGAGATAAATAAAAGAAGACTAAAGATAGCAGTTGTTGCAGTACCAAAGACTATAGATAACGATATATATCTAGTTTCAAAGACCTTTGGATTTGATACTGCAGTAGATATGGCATGTCAGGCAATACGTTGTGCACATACAGAGGCAATAGGTGCTCCTAATGGAATAGGACTTGTAAAAGTAATGGGTAGACACTCAGGGTTTATTGCAGCGGCAGCTACTACTGCTCTTAGAGAAGTGAATTTTTGTTTGATACCAGAGGCAGATTTTGATCTTGAGGGTGAGAATGGACTTTTAGCTTCGCTTGAAAGGCGTCTTAAGGCTAGAGGCCATGCAGTGATTGTGGTGGCAGAAGGTGCAGGGCAACGCTATGTGATGGGAGATCACATAGAAAGAGATGAGTCTGGAAATATTAAGCTTGGTGATATAGGTATATTTTTACGGGATACATTTAAAAAATACTTTAAGTCAAAAGGCATGGATGCATACGTTAGATATATTGATCCTAGTTATATTATAAGGAGTGTACCTGCTAATGTGGATGATCGACTTTATTGTGGAGTATTAGGACAAAATGCAGTTCATGCTGCAATGGCTGGGAAAACGGCTATGATGGTTAGTCTTTGGAATGATAAATACGTACATGTTCCTATTACTGAAGCAATAAAAAGACGTAAACAGGTTAATTTAAATAGTAGATTTTGGCTTAATGTGTTAGAATCTACTGGACAAAGTTCGTTAAAAAATAAGTAATAAGTAAAAAAAATGAGGGAGAGATTTGGAGATGTCAATTGTTAAAAATCAAAGGATAGTAAAATTAATTATTGCATTTATAATATTTAGTCTTCTTTTATGTGGTTGTTCTAGTAAAGAAGAAAAAAAGGCCAATTTTTTTCAAAAAGGCCTAAGTTACTATAAGCAAGGGCAATATTCTAAGGCTATTATAGAGTTTAAAAATGTATTAAAGATTGATCCTAAATATGCTCCAGCCCTCTATAAAATAGGACAGTGTTTTTTAAAGGTTGGAGATTTAAGAGATGCTTATGTAGCATTTATCAAGACCTTAGATGTTAATCCAAAAAACCAAGATGCAAGGTTAAAGCTTGCTCAGTTACTTTTTGTTGCTAGAAATCTTAAAAAGGCTCAAAAGCATTTAGACATCTTATTAAAAGAAAATCCTAACAACATAGATGCCCTTTTGCTTCAGGGGGTTATCTATTTACAAAAGAATAAATTAGATAAGGCTCAACAGGTATATAATAAGGTTCTTAAGATAGATCCTCACAATGCAAAGGCTTATCTTGCCCTAGCTAACATATACGATCGAAGAGGTAATAAGGATCTAACAATAAAAACGATTGAAAAGGTTATAAATTTTACTAAGGCAGGACAAGATCATGATATTGCTATAGTTACTTTGGCTCAACTCTATGAAAAATATAGGATGTTAGATAAGGCGGAAGCCACTTTTAAAAATTTTATAAAAAACAATCCTAATAATCTAACAAGCTATTTATTGTTGGCTCAATTTTACATTAGAGAGTTAAAGTTTAAAGATGCAAAAAATATTTTAGATAATGCACAAAAGAAATTTCCTAATGATGCTAGAGTATATAAACAATTTGCACTGTTGTATCAGCGTAAAGGAAATATAAAAAAGGTCCTTTCCTATCTTAAGAAGGCAGAGTCTTTAGATCCAAAAGATCTTTCTATTAAGTCTTGGATGGCATCAATTGAATATGATCTAAACCACATAGATAAGGCAGAAAAATTAGTCGATCAGGTATTAAATCAACAAAATGATCAAGTACAAGCTCTATTAATAAAGGCTAAGATATTGCTTAGAAAAGGCAAACCAGCTCAGGCTGAAAAGATATTAACCAGAATAATTACAGCCTTTCCTAATTTTTTACAGGCTAGATACTATAGAGCTGTTGCAAGAATGGCAATGGCAAAGCCTGCTCTTGCAATGGAAGATTTAAGACAAATTATTAAATATATGCCAAATTTCTTAAAGGCTAGATTTTTAATGTGTAGAGCTGCTATAGTTCTTGGAGATTATGATACTTTAGGGAATCAGACTTCATATATTTTAAAGCTCAACCCCAATAGTGCAAGGGCGCTTACTCTTCATGCCATATATTTACTAAAGAAGAAACAAAAGCCCCAGGCAATAAAAGAGCTTAAAAAAGCTATAAAGGTTGCCCCCGAGATCCCAACTCCTAAATATATATTGGCAAATATATATTTATCTGAGAAGAAGTTTAACCTAGCTAAGAAACTGTTTAAGGATATCCTTGACTCCTATCCAAGTCATTATCCTGCTTTAAGTGGATATGTCATAGCGTGTTTAATCCAACATAAGCCCAAAGAGGCTCTAAAATTATGTGAAGAGTTAGATAAAAGAGTGCCTGATAACCCTGGTATATTACTTACTGAAGCTAAGCTATTGGCATTACTGAGAAATTTTGATAAGGCTGAAAAATTATTTAGAAAGGTTATAAAGATTAATCCAAAGATTCCTGAGGCATATGTAGATCTTTCAAAGATATATATAGCTCAAGGCAAGGCAGAGCAAGCAATAGAGCAGTTTAAAAAGCTAATAGAGCAACATCCTACTATGGTTTCTGCTTATACTGCAATTGGTAGTATAGAGCAGGCTCTAGGACATATAGACAAGGCAATAAGCTGGTATAAAAAGGCTTTAAATATAAAACAAGATTTTGTTCCTGCCTTAAATAATCTTGCATGGCTTCTTGCTACCCAAAAGAATGATCTTGAATCCGCTTTTATATATGCACAAAAGGCAAAGGCAAAGGCACCTAAAGATCCTGCGGTACTTGATACTGTTGGCTGGATTCTTACACTAAAAAAGCAATACATACTTGCACTTCCTAATTTTAGATTGGCCTTAAAGACAGTGCCTCACCAACCAAGCATTTTATATCATGAGGCAGTTGCTCTAAAAGGACTTGGTAAAAAGAAAGAAGCTATAGAGGTATTAAAAGAAGCCCTTAAATATAGTAAAAACTTTCCAGATAAAAAGAGTGCCGAAGCTTTATTAAAAGAGTTAGAAAAGTGATGGCAACAAAAGAAAATGGTTCTTTTTTAAAGATCCAGCAACAAAAGTTGCTGGATCTTTGTTCTATGGATAGAGAGGAGTTAGAGGAATTTTTTAAAGAGTTAGGAGAGCCCTCTTTTAGAGGAAGGCAGCTTTTTAGGTGGCTATGGAAGCCATTTATCTATGATTTTTCTCAGATGTCAGATCTTTCTCTTTCCTCAAGAGATAGACTAGAAAAAATCGCATTTTTATATCGTTTAGCGCCTAAGAAGGTTTTAAGATCAATAGATGGTACAGTAAAGATTGCTTGGAAGCTTAAAGATGGCAATATCATTGAGTCTGTTTTTATCCCAGAAGAGAAAAGAAAGACTATATGTGTTTCTACACAGGTTGGCTGTGGGGTTGGATGCAAATTTTGTAATACTGCTAGAATGGGATTTATTAGGAATTTAACTGTTTCAGAGATATGCCTCCAAATTTTAGGATTTATTGAGTGGTTGAGAAAGGAAAATCCAGAAGGGCTTCCGGTTAGGAATATTGTTTTTATGGGTATGGGGGAGCCTCTTTTAAATTATGAAAACCTACTTAAAGCTATATCAATATTAACTGATGATTTGGGACTCAATTTTTCTACACGTAAGATAACTGTTTCTACATGTGGAATAGTACCTAAGATTAGACAATTAGGAAAAGATACAAATGTAAAATTGGCAGTATCTTTACATGCTCCAGACAATGATACTAGATCTAGATTAATGCCAATAAATAAAAAATATCCTTTAGAACAGTTAATAGATGTTCTAAAGGACTATCCTGTTTCACCTAGAAAAAGAATTACCTTGGAATATTTATTAATTTATGGTATAAATGATTCAGAAACTCATGCTAGGTTGCTTGCTAAATTGTTGAGAAATATAAAATGTAAGATAAATCTTATTCCTTATAATGAAATTGGAGAGAAAGATAAATTTAAGGCCCCCCGAGAGGAAGATATTTTGCGATTTCAAAAGGTCTTGATAGAAGAACACTATACAGCGACAGTTAGAAAGAGTCGGGGGAGAGATATTGATGCTGCATGTGGACAGCTCTTTGTTGCCTTGTCCTCCCATAAAAAATCATAGTGGAAAAAGATTTCCATGGTTAGTGGAAAAAGATTTCCATGGTTAGTGGAAAAAGATTTCCACTTTTTGATTAAAATTCAAAAATTTTTTTAAAATTCGTTAATATCGCTTTAAAAAAGTTTTTCTTGGCTGGCATATTTATTGCTCTATATATTAATACTAATTTTGGAGACAAAGAAAGAAATGGGATTAAAAGATATAAAAGGAGGTGGTACTGGGTGAGGTAAAAAGTACATTTTTTGAGGGTTGGAGGACGGTTTGGAAGAATTTGGATGCTTTTAAACAGAATAAAATTTTTAAGAAAGGAGATAAAAATGAAGCGGATAGGAATTATAACATTATTTGCTGCGCTCTTTTGCTTTATAGTATCAAGTGCAGCTATGGCTTATAGCTTATTGGGAGTTGCACCTGTAGCTCCTAATACGTCTATTAATTTTCAGTTTTATGATTATGAGTTTTGGGTTGATTCTAATGCCAACCATAATTTAGATTATGGCGATAAAATTTATGGGGTATATAAAATAAATAGTATAGTTATAGGTGGTACTTCTTATGGTTTAGGAAATCAATTTTTAGGTGGTAACTTTACTTATACTGTTGTAAATCCTCCTGCAGGTACAGTATCAACATCTTATGTTGCTTTTAAAGATGCAATGAATCTTTATTATAACCCAAATGCCCCGGTGGATTTTAATGGTATAGGTTGGTTGGGGAATAATGATATATCAGATTATATAACTTATGCTGGATCAACTACTCCAACTGTTAAGTTGGCCACATTTGTTCCTACAAATGCTACAGCTAATGCTACATTTTTAACAGGATATAATACTACTGACACAAGTTGGGTTTCTGGGTTAACATTAGCCTCAATGAATGTTAATCTTACTACACAAGGTCCTACACTCTTTGGTCCTGTATTAAATGCTGCATTTGCAAATAATTGGTCTATGAATTCTTATTTAAAGTATCCTCCTACAATAAGTCCGACACTTAGTACTACACCAACTTATCAGACTACTTTAACCTCTGGGAATTTTACCTTTGCGTCCTCAGATCCAATTGGAGTAACCTTTTTACATCCTGTTCCCGAGCCAGCAACCATTATGCTTCTTGGTGCAGGACTTCTTGGTTTAGGAAGTTGGGGTAGAAAGAAGACCAAAAAGGGTAAAGAGAGCTAAAAATGAGGCAATATAGAAAATAATTAGTCGTCCTCCAAACAACAAATAAAAAGGCGAGCTTTTAAGCTCGCCTTTTTATTTTGCTTCTTTTTATAGTCAGTTTTTTAAGATAAATTAATCAATCATATTATAAAAACTATCCCTTTGTACAGGATCTCTACCTGCCTGTTTAATTAGATATTCAATTTCTGCTCGAGTCATTGCTTGAGCAGTTTCTGCACCAGCCATGTGCGTAATCTTTTCTTCCATAATTGTTCCATCAAAGTCATCTGCACCAAATGAAAGAGCAATTTGTGCTATCTTGGGCCCTAGCATTATCCAATATGCCTTTATGTGATCAAAATTATCAAGCATTAACCGTGATATTGCCACCATTTTAAGATCATCAATACCACCTGTTTGGTATGGAACCTTTTTCCCAAGAGCAGTATTTTTAGGATGGAAACAAAGTGGAATAAAACAGAGAAATCCTCCCGTTTCATCTTGTGCTTTTCTTAATGCATCTAGATGTTCAATACGTTCTTCATATGTTTCTATGTGTCCGTATAGCATCGTAGCATTTGTTCTTATTCCTAATTTATGAGCAGTTTTGGCAATCTCTATCCATTTTTTACCAGGAATCTTTTTAGGGCATAATTTCTTTCTGATGCGATCACTAAATACCTCTGCCCCTCCACCAGGCATAGAGTCCAATCCTGCATTGATGAGATCTTTAAGAGTGCTTTCTATGTCTTTATTACCTATAGAAGCTATATGAGCAATTTCAACACATGTATATGCCTTTAAATGGAGTTCAGGTCTAACAGATTTTATAGCTCTTAGAAGATCAAGATAGTAATTATATGGTAGCTCTGGATGTAACCCACCTACTATATGTACTTCTTTTATAGGTTCATTTGCCTTCTCTTTTATCTTTTCTACAGCTTGTTCAATAGTCATTTCATATGCTTTGGGATCTCCTTTTCTTTTCCCAAAAGCACAAAAAGCACATAAATTAATACAAATATTTGAATAATTTATATGCTGATTATAAACATAGTATGCTTTATTATCATTTTTTCTTTCTCTAACTATATTTGCCAAAAAACCTAGTACAGATATATTTTTACACTTAAAAAGTCTTAGACCATCTTCTATACTGATACGTTTATTATTGATAACTTTATCGTAAATATCTGTTAGCCCTTCTTTTGCTATTGCTTTTAACATAACTAAAGCCTCTCACCTATTATAAATTTTTTATATTAAAAACTAGTTCTTTCACCTTTTCTATCTCTTCTAGGGTATTAAATTTACTTAAACTAAACCTTATAGTACCTTTTGCATAGTCATTTTTTATCCCCATTGCCCTTAATACATGTGATATGTTTGCATGGTCACCATGACATGCAGCTCCAGCTCCAACCATAATACCATTTTGATCAAACATTGATACAATATCTTGCGCGTTTTTATCTTTAAAAGAGACACTTAAGGTATTGGGAAGTCTAGGAGCATCTTCTCCATTAATTTTAAACTCTATATCTAGTTCTTTTATACCTTGTTCTAGATTATTTTTTAATTCTAATACATGTTGACTGTCTTTTGATAGATTAGTTTTGGCAACTTGACACGCTGTACCAAGAGAGATTATCCCTGGGACATTTTCTGTACCAGATCTTATCCCTCTTTCTTGTCCTCCTCCTATAATAAATGGATGAATATCTAGCCCTTTTCTTATAAATAAAGCACCTATTCCTTTTAGGGCATGAAATTTATGTCCTGATATAGAAAGCATATCAATATTTAATTCTTTTAAGTCTATTGATATCTTTCCAGCAGCTTGTACAGCATCAGTGTGCATTAAGACACCTTTTTGTTTTACAATATCTATTATTTCATAAATGGGCATTATTACCCCAGTTTCATTGTTGGCTAGCATTATAGAGACTAAGGTCGTTTGTTCATTTACTTCTTCAGCCAATTGGTCTAAATTTAATATCCCCTTTTTATCAACATCAATAATACTTACTTTGTGTCCTTTTCTTCTTAAATAAAGAGCAGCTTCTAACACAGCAGGATGTTCTACAGCACTTATTACTAGGTGTCCAGTTTTCCCCTTTTCTTCTAATCTTATAAAAGGAGAGAATATGGCAGTATTATCAGATTCTGTTCCTCCTGAAGTAAATATGATTTCATCAGGAGCACAGTTTAGCATCTTTGCTACATATTCTCTTGCCTGTTCAATATAACTTTTAGCAAGTTTTCCTAAAGAGTGGGGGCTAGATGGGTTAGCCCATATATTTTTTATACAATTTGTTACTTCCTCAACTACTAATGGATCTGGTTTAGTAGTGGCGTTATTGTCAAGATATATTGATTTCATATTAAGACTCCAGTTCTTTTAGGAATTTTTTTATTTTATGTTTTAATGTTTGTATATCTTTATCATTAGTTATTATCCAGGTAGACAATTTTTTCTTTTTCTCATCTGGTAACTGAGATTTTATAAAAGAAAGAGCTTTAGAGCTACTCATATTTCTATATTGTTTAATCCTTTCAATGCGTTTTTTAATAGGAGCAGTTACTAGCAGTACATGAGGAAAAAATTTATCCCATCCCGCCTCAAAGAGTAATGGTACCTCAACAAATATGTAAGAATCATAGTCATTTTCTCTAAGTGCTTGTATTTTTCTTTTTACTTCATTTAGTATTAGAGGATGTAATATGTCTTCTAGTTTATTTTTTAGTGGAGGATTAGCTAGTATTAATTCTTTTATTTTATCTTTGTTTAAGGTTTTATCCTTTAAAAGAATACTAGGTCCAAATAATTTTATTATTTTAGTATATGCAGATCCATTAGGTTGGCTGATTTCTCTTGTAATTTCATCTGTATCTATTATATAAAATCCGTTTTCTTTTAATATCTTACATGCAGTTGATTTGCCAGAACCAATACCACCTGTTACTGCAATAGTTTTTTCAAACCTTTTCATTTGATATTCCTAAAGGTAAAACTTAAACAATTTTGTTAAAAAATTAAATAAGATATAACAAAATTTGAAGTTTTTTAGTAATTATTGTTGCATAATATTTTTATAACTCTTTAAAATACTTAAATATTTTGTTTTGGCATCTATGGTGCATATAAAGTTTAAGTTGGACTAATCTATATTAACTTTTAGAATAGTGTCCAACTTTCTTAATTTACTATCAAGTTTTTTAATGTGAATCCGAAAAAAATGTAAGACAAAATCTTTTTGTATTTGAAAATAACTCCATATAGGAGGACAAAAAAACATGATTAAATTGTTTAAGAGGATAGTATTTTTTATCTTAGTACTTACTACAGTTTTTTATTTTGTTCCTTGTTATGCTTTTGCATCTAGTTCGGGTTCATATTCAAATACTGTAGAGAGTGCTAAATTGCCATTTAAGACAGAGATTTTACATATTAGTGGACGAATAACAGATCCTCATGGAGAAGGTGTCCCTGATGCAGAGGTTGAAGTATTAATAAATGGAAAGGTACATCCTGTTGAGTTAGTAGGGCACAAACATGCCTCAGCTAGATATTGTATTACTGCACCTGATGGAACCTATCAGGCTAACTTAAAGGTAAAAGCTGGTGTATTAGAACATGCAAAGATTGCAATTCATATATTTAAACCAAGTTTTGAACGAAAAACTATACCTGTTCCAGAAAGTCGGATTGCCTCTAAGGGTCCCTTTCATATGGCATCTGTAGATGTAACACTTAAGCGTACATTAGGACCTGCCTTCTGGATTGCAACGGTAATTTTTATCTTAGCCTATATCTTGATTTCTTTTGAGCTTCTTCATAGAACCTTGGCTGCAATGCTTG
This sequence comes from uncultured Desulfobacterales bacterium, assembly GCA_964578585.1. Lineage (GTDB taxonomy): Bacteria > Desulfobacterota > Dissulfuribacteria > Dissulfuribacterales > JAMONC01 > JAMONC01. The sequence continues at coordinate 31,094 of CAZODM010000015.1, forward strand.
GTGCATCTTTAATGCTTGCTATTACCTATACATTAGGAAGTATTGACCCTGTATATCATATAATGAGTTACAAAAGTGCTATAGAATCCATTGATATGAACGTTATTTTTCTGTTAATGGGTATGATGATAATTGTTGGCGTGCTTAAGCATACTGGAGTATTTCAGTGGTGTGCTTATAAATCGTATCAGTTAGCAAAAGGAAATGTCTTTTTACTCTCATGTATCTTGATGACTTTTACAGCCGTTACATCTGCATTTTTAGATAATGTTACTACTATGCTTCTTTTAACTCCTGTTACTATCGAAATAGCCTTATCACTAGATATATCCCCTTTGGCTTTGTTAATACCTGAGGTATTAGCATCAAATATTGGTGGTACAGCAACTCTTATTGGAGATCCACCTAATATTATGATAGGCTCTTATGCCGGTCTAAGTTTTTTACAGTTTGTCGAAAACTTAGCTCCTGTAGTAATATTATCTCTTATAATACTTTATGCTCAATCCAAATTAATATATGGAAAGACTTATAAAAAGGCTAAGGTGGATGATATTGATAAATTTATAGCAAAACTTAGAGAGGAATATCAAATTACTGATTCAATGCTGTTAACTGTAGGCCTTATAGTTATGGCTATAGTTATAGCACTATTTTTAACCCATAGTATATGGCATATGGAAGTATGCATTGCTGCTTTGTTTGGTGCATCTGTATTATTTACCTATGGTATAGTTACTAAAAAGGTGGATCTAACAGAACTTATAGAAAAAGATATTGAATGGACGACTTTGTTATTCTTTATATTTTTATTCATATTAGTTGGAGCAGTTGAACAAACTGGTCTCTTATCTTTAATAGCTGATTGGGTAAAAGACTTCTCTCATGGAAATCTTACAGTGGCTATTTGTTTAATCCTTTGGGTGTCGGCAATTATGAGTGCATTTATTGACAATATACCTTTTACAGCTACTATGCTTCCAATAGTTGCCTATCTTACTAAAGTGATTCCAGGTGCTCAATCTGGTGTTCTTTGGTGGGCACTTGCCTTTGGTGCGTGTTTTGGTGGAAATGGTACTATGATAGGTGCAAGTGCTAATGTTGTTACTATGGGTATAGCAGAATCTGCAGGTTATTCAATGAAATTTTTCGATTTTATGAAGGTAGCCTTTTTATATATGGTATTAAGTGTAGCAATTGCAAATGTATGGCTGTTGATCTTTTATTAAAAAGGAGAGGACTATATGAAAAGAGAGGATATTTTAACTAGTTTTTTGATTCCTATCGATGGAAGTGAATGTTCTAAAAAGGCACTTTGTTTCTCTGGTACCTTACTGGCTTCAATTGGACAAAGGTGCAGATCAATAACACTTTTAAATGTGTTAGCAGGTGGCTACTTAAGTGATCATCTTTCCAATATAGATATAAGGGCAGAACATCTTATTGATTCAGATCAGTTTAAAAAGATAAAAGAAGAGCATGCTAAAAGACAAATTATGCCTATATTAGATGAAGCTGCACAAAAGCTTTTGGATATGGGGGTTCAGGATAATATTGAAAAGTTAATCATAGATGGAGATCCTGCGGATCAGATTGCAAGGATAGCAAGAGAAAGAAATTTTTCAACAATTATTATAGGAAGGAGAGGACTTAGCCCATTTAAGGAGTTATTTTTTGGAAGCGTTACAGATTCTCTTTTACATAGAGATTTAGAGACAAGTATTTACGTGATAGGGAATAATCAAGCTCATATCCCTCCTTGTCCTCCAAGGAGAGTTCTTGTTGCTATTGATGGTTCTGCGCCAAGCATGGCTGCTCTTGAAGAGGCAGCAGTGTTATCGCATACTTTAAAGGATTATGTGGAAAGTTTTATCATGCTTCATGTTATCAATCTTGCAAGATATGCTGAACATATAGAAAATGGTATGAAGCCAGAAGCTGAGGCAAATTCTATATTAACAGAAGCAGAGGAGAAGATAGTAGATTTAGGAGTAGATCCTAAGATTGTTGAGACAGTAATTAGATATGGACGTCCTGTAGAGACCATATGTAATGAGATTTTAGATAGGGGGATAGATTTATTATTTGTTGGTAGAAGTGGTAGAAGTAGGATTGAGGAGATAGTACTTGGTAGTGTTAGTAGAGGTGTGCTTCATAGGTGTCATGGCCCTATTATTGCGGTAATTGGTAGAGATCCTGATAAGGCAAAATAAAAGAAAATAAAAAAGGGGCGATAGATCGCCCCTTTTTTATTTCAAATCCAAATTAGATTTTTTAATATCTACCTGTATTTTGATTATCATGTAAGAATTTAGGCCATGGAGTATTGGCTAATCCTTTACAGTCAGAGTAAATAGCATAGAAATAGCCATCTCCTGATCCTATATAGATAGTTCCATCATTTCCAATTGCAGGAGATGAGTTAGTAATCCAAGACTTTGTTTTTATTTTCCATAATACTTTCCCTTGAGGACTAAGTGCATATAAATAATTATCACAGGATCCAACATAAATGGTTCCATCAGATCCAATTGCAGGGGTAGAATCTATATCATCCCCTGTATTAAATTTCCATTTAAGTTTTCCATCAGGAGTAAATGCATATAAATAATCATCCATTGACCCAACATAAATGGTTCCATCAGGTCCTAT
>CAZODM010000016.1:0-33132 GCA_964578585.1 uncultured Desulfobacterales bacterium
GATATTGCTCTTAGGCTTATTAAGGATGATATAGAAGATAATATGTAAGTAAGTTCATATTATTCAAAAGTTTTTGATATTTACCTCCAGAGTTCATTATAGCAAGGAGTAATATGAACTTTTTCTATCCTATTTAGTTTTTTTAGTATCCAATTAATAATTTTCGTTCCTTCTTCTTTATCTTTTAAAGTATTTATTGCTATGCTATTATTTAAAACTTGTTTTCCATGGAAGAAAAAATCCAATTACAAATAATGGCGTAGAGAGTATTCTTGTAACTAAGAGGTAATGTTTGATTTTACTAATATCTATTTCCCAAATAATATAAAATATCCTGTATTATAAATAAAATGAAGTAGTAGCGCAGGCCAAAGTGAATCATGTTTTTCTCTAAAATATCCAAAGATTATCGCAGGGAAAAACGTAGAAATTGCCCAATAAAAAGGATGAAAAAATAAATGGAGTAGAGCAAAAAAAATAGCAGCTATAATATTTGCTAAACTTATACCTAACAAGGAATAATTAAGTTTAAATTCTAACCTTAAGTATGGAATAAGAAAACCTCTAAAAAAGAATTCTTCTGGAAAAGATACAAGAAAAAATTGGGAACTAAGAAATATAATAGGATTTTTTAAGGTTATATGTGGAGCAATAAATAGGGAGAGGCAAAAATAAAATATAGGTCCTAACAATATAGCTATATAAAACCATAGATCTTTAAAAGTATTTCCTATCCTAACTAGTCCAGTAAATTGAAGAAAATTAATCCAAAATTCTTTAGTCTGCATTAAATAGGACGCCTTGCTTCTAAAGCCTTTTTTAAAGTAACAGGATCTGCATATTTTATATCCATACCCATTGGAACCCCACATGCAATTCTAGTGATTGTTATATTCATTTTAGACAACATTTTTGAGATATATGCAGCGGTAGCTTCACCTGCCATAGTAGGACTTGTTGCAATGATTAGTTCTTTTATATTTTCTCTTTCTATACGATTTTTTAGTTGTGATAACCTTAATTCTTCAGGGCCTATACCATCTCTGGGTGATAAGACTCCATGAAGTACATGATAGCGTCCTTTAAATTCTCCAGCTTTTTCCATTGCCAAGAGGTCTCCAGGCTCTTCTACTACACATACAATACTTTTATCTCTTTTAGGATTGCTACATATTGGGCAAGGATCTTGATCTGAAAATGTAAAACAGATAGAGCAAAGTTTTATACTTTTATGTATTTCTAATATGGACTTAGCTAATTCTTGAGCCTGTTGTTCTGATCCTCTTAATATAAAGAGAGCTAAACGTGTAGCAGTTTTTTCTCCAATACCTGGAAGTTTAGATAGATTATCAACCAATCTTTTTAAAGCTGGTGGTAATATGTTAGATGCCATATATTTGTTAAGCCTTTCTTATTTTTAAGTATTTTTTTGTTTTAGTCTTATTAATAAAGATTCTGAATAAAGGATTAAATTAATATTTCTTAAAATAAGATTTTGTACAGAATCAAGTTCTACAATAATATTTTGTAGTTTTTTTATATCGTACAAACAAGTTGCAGCATAGATGAATTTTAAAAGGTCCAAGTTTAGAAGATCCTTTGAGTTTCTTTTGCTTAAAACAATAAAAATATCTCTTATCCAACTTCTCAATAATTCTATACAGTTAATAAATATCGTAGGATTATTACCCATATATTCTGCTAGCCAAAATAGTTCCTTTGTTATATTGTTTTTTGCCTGTCCCCAATCTTGAGATAAAAAACTAAATAACCTTTTTCTCCATGAGATAAAATCATCAGATAAAAAAGTTTGAGCTCTCTCTATATCACCTTCTGCTAAGTAAATAGCTATATAACATAGCTCTTTTGGAGAATTTGGAAATTTTTTAACTAGTAAATTAAAAGCTTTTGATAACTCTTCACCTTTACATCGTAAAATAAGACATCTAGATACAATTGTTGGTAGTAGAAAATTTGGATTTGGTGCTGTTAAAAATATGTAAGCCCCTTTTGGTGGCTCTTCTAGAATTTTAAGCAACGCATTTGAAGCTTCTAATCTCATTGTTTCTGCATGAGAAATAATGCAGATTCTGTTTCCGCCTTCAAGAGGTTTTAGAGAAAAGAAATGTTTAATTTCTCTTACTTGATCAATTTTTATTACATCATTTTGAGGCTCTACAATATATAAATCAGGATGAATTAAGTTATTTACCTTACGACAAGAGCTACAGTGATTACAAAATGTTAATCTGTCCCCAAATTGGTTGCTCCCAATTTGTATAGGATTTTTACATAATAGAAGTTTTGCTAATTCTAGAGCTAGTTTGGTTTTACCTGTCCCCCTTTGTCCCGTTAGTAAAAAAGAGTGTGCAACTCTTCCTCTTTTTATCATATTAGAGATTACTTGTTCTGGAGGAATATAAAGGGATTTAACTTTATTCATCTTCTTTATCTAATGCCCACAGAGTTGATTGTAATTTTTTTAAAGAAGTCTTTTGCTTATTTTCATCTATTTCATCTTCTTGAGTTGATAGATTTTCTTCTTTTAATGGAGACAAAAAGAAATACCGCCCCATAATATGCTGAAATGAAGTCCATATTTTTTCATCTTTATTGCCATCAAGTCCTTTCCTTAAGGATAATAAATAATTAAGTTTTGCATCCATATCATCAATCATATAGAGCACCATAGCTTCCTCTGTCATAGGTTCTACAACTGCCCCAAATTCTCTTTGACCATGGTGGCTTAAGATAAGATGTTTTAATGCTAATATACGAGGATGATCTGCTGAGATTCCTATATTACTGGCTACTTCATCTACCATATTTACTCCAAGTACGAGATGGCCTATTAAGCGACCTTCATCAGTATAATCTATAGGAGGGCTATCATATTTAAATTCTCTTGTTTTTCCTATATCATGAACTAATGCCCCTGTAATTAATAAGTTTCGGTCTAGTTGTTTGTACGTTTCACATATTTTGTCTGCCAGTTTTGTAACACCTAGGCTATGTTCTAATAATCCCCCAATATATGCATGATGAATCTTTTTTGCTGCTGGTGCATTATATATGGCTTTTTTAAATCCTAAGTCAGAAAAGATCCAATCTAAAATTGGACGTAATATAGGATCTTCTACAGATCTAATAAATCTTTTTAATTTTTTCCATAAACTAGTTCTATCAAACGATGTGACAGGTAGAAATTCTTCTATGGGTGGTAGTTCTTTGGAAACAGGTTCAATCTTAACAATTTTTAACTGTAAACTATCTCTAAATGTTTGAACTTCTGCGGCAATTTTAAAAAATTTTCCTGGTTGAGGTGGAGTAAATTCTGAGGGAATATCCCACAGTCTTGCCTCGATCTTTCCTGTTTTATCCATTAAAGTAAGTGCTAGATAAGGATCTCCATTTTTAGTAGTAAGAATCTTACTAGATTCAATACAAAAAATCCCATCTATCATACCCTGACTTATAATGTCCTTTATATAAGCGCCCTTTTTCATGAGATTCTCTTTTGTCTAAAGTTAAAGCCTATATCCGTGTGCTACAGGATATCTTCTTCCACAACCAAATGCCCTACTTGTAACTCTTGGTCCAAAAGGAGCTTGTTGCCTTTTATATTCACTTCTATCTATCATTCTTATAACCTTTTTTACAAGCTTGGGATTAAGGCCCTTAGCTATAATTTCATCAGGAGTAGCTCCAAGTTCTAAATACAAATGTATAACTGTATCTACTATTTCATAAGGTGGTAACTCATCTTGATCCTTTTGATTAGGTCTTAGTTCTGCTGAAGGAGGTTTTATAAGTACTCTATGAGGGATGATTTCTTGATCTTTGTTTAGAAAGTGGGCTAACTTATAAACCATTGTCTTTGGTACATCACATATGAGAGCAAATCCACCGCTTAAATCTCCATAAAGTGTACAGTATCCCACTGCTAATTCACTTTTATTCCCTGTAGATATAACTAAGTGCCCAAATTTATTAGAAATTGCCATTAATATATTCCCACGAATTCTTGCTTGTATATTTTCTTCTGTAACATCTGCCTTTTTATCTTTAAAAATAGGGGCCAATTCATCTAGATAAGCCTGAAAGATATTTGTAATAGGAACTCGTACAGTTTTTATTCCAAGATTGTCGGCAAGAGTTGTTGCATCCTCTATACTTTCTTTTGAGGTAAAAGGAGATGGCATTAAAACACCTAATACATTTTCTGCTCCTAGAGTCTTAGCAGCTATAACTGCTGTTACGGATGAATCAATTCCTCCACTTAATCCAAGAACGATCTTCTTAAAACCTGTTCGCCTCATGTAATCATATAGTCCAAGACTAAGAGCTTTTAGTAGTGCTTGTTCATCACAACTAGAAATTGGATGTATATCACCCTTTAAGTTGTCTAGGTCTACAAGAATTATATCTTCTTTAAAGTCTGATGCATGAGCAATTATATTTCCTTGTTGATCAACAGCCATAGAATTTCCATCAAAGATTAAACTGTCTTGCCCCCCTACTTGGTTAATATATAAAAAGGGTTTATTGTATTTTTGGGCTAAGTGGCTAAGAAGATGTTTCCTAAATTCAGGTTTTCCTAAGTTAAAAGGTGATGCAGAAATGTTTATAAATAGATCTACTTCTTCTTTAGATAGTTCTTCTACTGGATCTACAGGGTATAAGTGTCTAGGGAATAAGTCTTTATCATTCCATATATCTTCACATACACTAAGGCCTATTTTTTTATTGTTTAGTATAACCCATGAACTTCTTTGTCCTGGTGCAAAATATCTTGCCTCATCAAATACATCATACGTGGGAAGAAGTCTTTTATCACCTCGTTGAAGGATTTTTCCATCTCTAAATACAAATATAGAGTTAAATATTGGCCTTCCTACATCTGAATTGTTTTTGGATATACCACCACAAATAACAGTTATATCTTTTATTTTATCAATCAATTCCCATAGGGCTTTTATACTATCTTCTATAAATTCTTGGCGTTCAAGAAGATCTTTAGGAGGATATCCACATATAGCAAGTTCAGGAAATATTACAATATCTGCCTTTAATTGTTTTGCCTTCTCAGAGAAATTACATATCTTAGAGATATTTTCACTAAAGGCACCAATGGTAGGATTTATCTGTACCAGAGCAACTTTCACACTCTCCCCCTTTTTTCTACAAAAAGCGATAAAAAATCAATCTCTTGTTCTTACATTCCTTTTTGACATTCTTTTACTACCTCTTGGATTTCATCATCTAGTTCAGGAGGAAGCCCTTCTATTTTAACATTTAAGAATCCTCTAACTATTGTAGAAATTGCCTCTTCATCACTTAACCCTCTTGCCATAAGATATTCTATTTCCTCCTGAGCAATTCTTCCTACTGCTGCTTCATGGGACATATCAACATCTGGTACATGTGCTTCTAGTTCTGGAATAGCCCTAATTACTCCTGTCTTGCTCAACATAAGGCCTTGGCATTCAAGATGTGCTTTTATATCTTTTGCTTTACCTATAAGATGTCCTCTAGCATATACAGAGCCACCATAAGATATAGTTCTTGATATGATTTCTGCTTTGCTTTTAGGGGCATTTAGTACAACTCGTGATCCTAAATCAAGAGAAGAGCCTTTAGGTGCTACAACAACAGAATTAAAACTTGCCATTGCCCCTTCACCATTAAGGTATGCTGTAGGAAAGGTCTGTACTGATTTTACACCTTTAAGGGAGATATAGTTTGATACAAAAACTGCTCTTTCTTTTAAAATAATTCCTGTTCTAGGCCTTACATATACATCTTCTGCCCAGTTGTGGATCATTGTAAATATTAAATAGGCATTTTTTTCTACAAAAAATTCAGAAACACCAATGTGAAGTCCAGATTTTAGGTGAGGATGTGTGGTACAACCAGTTATGATATTAGCCTTAGCACCTTCTTCAACAATTACAATGTTATGAACCTTTTGAGATACTCCTTCATCTCTTATATAAAGGCAGCTTTGTATAGGATAATTAACAACAGCTCCTTTTTTGATGCGGATAAAATATCCATTATCAAGTCCTTGATCTGCCTCTTTCGTAAAGACATCTTTGTCCTTTTTTATTGCTTTCCACCAATAATCTTCTAAGCCATTATATTTTTTTAGGGCTTCTTTTATTGGCAAAAGCTCTACGCCTTCAGGAATAGCACTACAGTGTTTTACTTCTTGATTTATTTGGATAAAGCTTCCAGATTTTTTTTCTGTATTTAGTTCTATCCCAGCATGTCTAAATCTTAAGAGTTCTTCTTCACTAAGTTCTTCTATCTCAGGTTCTTTATTAGAAGCTGGCTTAAAAGCCTTTATTAGTTCCTGATCGTCCATCTATTGCCTCCTTAAGTTATATATTGCACTGAATGCACTCAAGATAGCCAAATTTTTGAATACCTTGAAAGATTTCTATAGGATTTCCTTCACATCGTATCTTACCATCAAGCATTACATGACCTTTATCCGCTGTTACATAGTTTAATATAAATCCTGTATGAGTGATAATTAATCCAGACTTTGTTCTATTACGGCGTCTATCTTTTTGTAAGAGCTTTCGTATCATCTCGGCAATAATCTGTAGATTTTCTATATCTACACCAGATTCCGGCTCATCTAGTAATACTAAATCTGGGTTTTGCGCAAGAAGTTGCAATAATTCAGATTTCTTAATTTCTCCTCCAGAAAAACCAAGATTTACGTCTCTTTCTAGGAAATGATCAAATCCATATAGCTTAGCAAGTCCTTGTCCAATTTCCTTTGCTCCTGCACAAATTGTTAAAAGGTCTATTAATTTAACACCTCTAAGTGTAGGCGGACGTTGGAATGATATTCCTATGCCCAATTTAGCGCGTTGGTTAGTTGGCATATAAGTAATATCTTCTCCTTTAAAGATAATACGGCCCTGTTTTACCTTGTATCCAGAAAACCCCATTATGGTCATTAAAAGAGTGGTCTTGCCTGAGCCGTTTTTTCCAAAGAGACAATGAGTCTCTCCTTGATTTATATGAAGGTTTATCCCTTTTAAAACTTCTTTTCCATGCACATCTACCCAAAGGTCTTCAATATGAAGCATTAAAGCGCCTCCTTAAGAAAAATTTTCTAATTGTTAATAAATAATTATATTGTTAAAAACGATTTATTTTATTGATGCAAGAGAAATTTAGTTTTATTCTTTAAAAAGAGCAATTGAATAAATACTAAACAATAATAGTTTTAAATAAAAGATGAGGGAATAATTATTGCATAATTAAGAATATTATTATGTTGTTAATGTTTTATTGTTATATTTATATTTGTCTATAAACTTAATTGTATAAAAACTGATTTTTTGATAAAATAAACACGTGAAAACTCTTATTGCCCTTTTAGGTCGAATAACAATTAATATTTTAGGTGAAATGGGTGGCATGGCTGTCATGCTTGCCAAATCCATTTCTCTAACCTTTACTCCTCCTTTCCGAATCAGAAATTTAATAAAACAAATGGAGATTATAGGAGTTAACTCTGTTCCTGTTGTTTTATTAACAGGACTTTTTACTGGTATGGTTTTGGCTTTACAAGGATATTATGGATTTAAAAAGTTTGGTGGAGAATCCTTACTAGGTGCTACTGTAACTTTATCTATGACAAGGGAACTTGGTCCTGTTTTAACATCATTAATGGTAACAGCAAGAGCTGGTTCTGCAATGGCTGCAGAGCTGGGTACTATGAAAGTAACAGAGCAAATGGATGCTTTAGCTGCCATGGCAGTTGATCCTCTCCAATATTTAATTGTACCTAGAATTTGGGCTTCAGTATTAATGCTACCTCTTCTTACAGTACTTGCAGATGCGATTGGTATTGTTGGAGGTTATATCGTTGGAGTGAAACTTTTAGGTATTGATCCAGGAATTTATGTACAAAGAACTATAGATATAGTGCAGCTTAAAGATATTACAGATGGTCTTATAAAGGCAGCAGTATTTGGTTTGCTTTTAGCTTTAATAGGTTGTTATAAAGGTTATCATGCAAAAGGTGGGGCAAAAGGAGTTGGTGAGGCAACTACTCATGCTGTTGTTATAGCATCTATTGCGATCTTAATAGGTGATTACATATTAACCTCACTACTAATGTAGAAAAAAATTTTATGATTGATTTAGTAGATGTACATAAAAGCTTTGATAAACAGCATGTCTTAAAGGGAGTGACCCTTCATATCCCAAAAGGTAAAACTACTGTTATTTTAGGGCAAAGTGGTGGAGGTAAAAGTGTTCTTTTAAAACATATATTAGGCCTTATTAAGCCGGATTCAGGACAAATTTTAGTAGATGGAGTAGATATTACTAAACTTTCTAGTAAAGAGCTTTTTGCTATAAGGAAAAAATTTGGAATGTTGTTTCAAGATGCTGCGCTTTTTGATTCTATGACGATTGGAGAAAATGTGGCATTTCCAATAAGAGAGCATAAACGCCTTAGTGAGAAAAAGATAGAGCGAATTGTAAAAGAAAAACTTGCTTTAGTAGGGCTTGAGGATCACGCACATAAAATGCCTTCAGAACTCTCTGGCGGTATGAAAAAAAGAGCAGGCCTTGCTCGAGCAATAGCACTAGATCCTGAAATTTTATTATTTGATGAGCCTACTACTGGTTTAGATCCTGTAATGACTAAAAAAATAGATCACCTAATTATAGAGACCCAAAAAAAATTAAATTTAACTTGTGTTGTTATAAGCCACGATATGGCTTCTACCTTTAGAATTGCTCATAATATAGCCTTCTTATGTCAAGGGGTTATTGCTGTACAAGGCACACCAGAGGAAATAAAAAATACTAATCATCCAGTATTAAAAGAATTTTTAGAAGGATTTTTAAGACATAAAGAAGCATAACTATAAAAAGGAGGATAAGAGATGGCAACCCAGTGTCCACGTACAGAAATAAAGGTTGGCATCTTTGTGTTAATAGCGCTTGTTGTTCTTGGATATATGAGCGTTAGACTTGCAGGAGAAAATTTTTCTGCTAAAAAGGGTTACTCTCTTTGTTTTATTGTTGATACAGCATCAGGCCTTGCTCCAAACTCCAGAGTAGAGATGGCAGGGATACCTATAGGTTATGTAAAAAAAATAAAATTATATAAAGGAGAGGCAAAGGTATGTTTGATAATATATAAGCGATATAAAATAGCCAAAGATGCTACTGTATGGGTAAGAACAAAAGGTATTTTGGGCGACAAATATGTCGAAATCCATCAAGGAAATATCGGAAAGGGAGTCCTTCCGCCTGGGGGTAGAATTACTAAAGTAATTCGTCCAGAAGATCTGGATGAATTATTTGTAGATATGGGTCCGGTTTTTCAAGATTTTAAAAGTATAGCAAATAGCCTCGCAAAGACGATAGGTTCAAAACAAGGACAAAAAGATATTAAAGAAACCTTAAATAATATAAGAAGCGCAACAGATTCTTTAAAGGTTATTACAAAAAATCTTAAAGAGGGAAGAGGCACTTTAGGTAAACTCTTAACTGATGATACAATGTATTATCAGTTAAAAAATGCTATCACTTCTGTCAATAAAATAGCTAACAACTTAAATAAGGGAAAAGGCACTCTAGGTAAACTCTTAACTGATGATACCGTCTATATGCAACTAAAGGATACTATGGCTACTTTGAGAAAGACTGTTGCATCACTTAATATTGTTGCAGATAGACTTAAAAATGGAGAAGGTACTTTAGGAAAGCTTATGTATAGCAATGATATTTATGATAAGCTAGAAGATACTGTAAATAATCTAGATAAACTTACAAAAAATCTAAATAATGGAAAGGGCACCTTGGGTAAACTCTTAACTGATGACTCATTATATAAAGAGGCCAAAAAGACTTTGCATAATGTTAATAAAGCAGCTCAAGGACTAAATGAACAAGTACCAGTTACTATTTTAGGGACTGTGGTAGGCGCTGCTGTTAGATAACATTTAAAAAACTGCAACTTTTAATTAATTCATTTATGTCTATTCTTAAAAAAATAAAAATTCTTTTTATCTGCTGGGTATTTTTACTTACAAGTTCTACTTTGCTTTGGGCAAAAACTCCAAGTAAGATATTCACTACATGGCATTTTAATCTATCTCCACTGTTTTATGTTGCATCAAATAGAGACAATCATAGCTGGGTAGTTGATTTTTTAGGCCCTTTCTTTACTTTCTATCATTCCAAAAGCCAAAGTGGCTGGCTATTTAAACCTTTTTTCTCTTGGAAAGATACTAACTTAGAGAAAAGATTTTTATATCTTTATCCCTTAGGTAAATGGCAATATAAAAATGGAGAAACCTCTTGGTATTTTGTCCCCTTTTTTAAAGGAGAAAGTCAGAAAATAAGTTCTAAAAAAGAAGGATATGCTCGTTTTTATTGGCCTATTTTTTGGGGTAAAACTAAAGAAGGAAAGAAGTTTTGGGGTATATTTCCTATATACGGCACAATATACAATCGCTATGGATTAGATAAGATAAAATTTATACTTTGGCCTCTTTATACAAAGTCTATTTGGGATAAAAATTATAGGATAACAATGCCTTGGCCATTTTTTTCATATATAGAAGGACCAGATGAACACGGAATAAAAATATGGCCTCTTTATGAACATATAGTAAGCCCTGGTAAATGGGAAAAACGTTTTATTTTATGGCCATTTTTCTTAGAACAAAAAGACCTAGAAAATCCTCACAAATCCTATCAATGGATGTTGCTTCCTTTTTATGCAAAACAGGTAGAAGGTAATTTTACAAGTCAGAGTTTTTTATGGCCATTTTTTAGGATTGCCCATAACCCGGATGATAATTTAACTGAAGTAGAGGCCCCTTGGCCATTTATCAGATATAGTAAAGATAATGATTCTTTTAGTATGGAGTTATGGCCTATTGTTGGTGTAAAAAGATCACCCAATTTATCGTCTAGCTATTTTATATGGAGTTGCTTTTCACATGATAAACAAAGGCTTGGTGGAGGAGATACTTTAAGTTCTTGGAGACTGCTTTTCTTCTCTAAAATAGAGACTGAGACAAATATACAAGACAAAACAATTTATAAAAAGGTTAGAATCTGGCCCTTATTTAACTATAAACAAGTTAATAAAAATTATTGGTTTGCCTTTCCAGAAGTAAATCCATTTGATATACCGGGGATTGATTTGATGTATGGATCAATATTCCACATTTTAGAACTAAAGAGAACTAGCAATTCAGGTTATACTAAATTTTTGTGGGGACTTTATAGACACTATTGGAATAAGAGTGAAGACTATAGAGCTATTAGTTTTTTGTATTCTTCTCAACAACAAGGAAATATGAAAAAGTGGTGTATATTAGGTGGATTATTTGGTAGAATTACAAATGGTGTAGGTAAAGAATTTATTATACTTTTTAAGCCAACATCGTGGTGGAAGAGGTTATTTTTTAGGACTAAAAGAAAAAATATTTCTGATTTAAAGTTGAATACTAAAAAGATGTCATGTAATTTGGCTACAAAATAGACTAATTGCTGTGGAGTGTTAGGAAATGGCAAGAAATGATAGTCTAGAACAGATTGTCTCTAAAGAAGAAATAGCAAAGAGAGTAAAGGAATTAGGTAGGCAGATTAGTCAAGATTATAAAGATAAGTCATTGGTTATTATTGGTATCTTAAAGGGTGCTTTTATATTTATGGCAGACTTAATTAGAGAGATTTCTGTACCCATGCAAATAGATTTTGTACGTCTTGCAAGTTATGGAAATTTAATGCAGTCTTCTGGAGAGGTTCGAATTACTAAAGATATAGAGTTAAATATAGAAGATAAAGATGTTTTAGTTGTGGAAGATATAGTTGATACAGGACTTACTCTTCAATATCTTGAAGAGGTTTTAAAACTACACAAGCCAGCATCTGTAAAAATATGTTGTCTTATAGATAAGAAAGAAAGGCGACAGGTTTCCATAAATGTTGATTACGTAGGCTTTGACATACCAAGGGGTTTTTTGGTAGGTTATGGGTTAGATTTTGAAGAAAACTACAGAGAGTTGCCAGGCATTTTTAAGATTATACCAGGTTATGAACCAGAAGGTTTTATTCCTTCTGATAAGTAAAGAAAAAGGATAAGGACTATGCGAGAATATAAGTTTAAATATAGATACCAAGGTAAAAAAGGACCTATAGTTCCTGTAAGGCTTAATTTAGATGATACTTTTAATTTTGAATGTTCTAAGGATTTACCATGCTTTACTAAATGTTGTTATGATGCCTATATAATGCTCACTCCTTATGATGTTATTCGGCTTAAAAATAGGCTAGATCTTAATTCAAATGATTTCTTAGCTATTTATACTACCTTAGGATTTATTGAAAATACGGAGTTACCTATCCCTGTGCTTAAGATGTTAGAAGATGAAGATGGAAATCCTTGTCCCTTTTTAGATAAAGAAAATGGTTGCAAGATCTATGAAGATCGTCCTTCTACCTGTAGATACTATCCAATAGGAGCTGGTATATTTCACAATAAAGATGCAGCGAGTGATGAAAACTTTTTTGCAATAATAAAAGAAGAACATTGTGAAGGACTAAATAGTAAAAAGATTTGGACTGTTAGACAGTGGAGAGAAAATCAAGGATTAGAACCTTATGATGAAGTAAACACTGGATGGGTGGAACTTATTTTAAAGAGAAAGTCCTTAGGCCCCTTTTGCCAAATACCAGATAAGACCTTACAGATGTTTTTTATGGGGTGTTACAATGTAGATGAATTTAGGCGTTTTGTATTAAATTCTAAATTTTTAGAGATCTATGTAATAGAGCCAGAAAGGGTGGAAAAGATAAAAAAAGATGATATAGAGGCTCTAAAGCTTGCTTTTGACTGGTTAAAGACTATTTTATTTGGAGAGGGTATTTTAAAGATTAGAGAAATAACTACAGATCCAGATATGGTTGAAGTAGAGCCATAAAATAAAATTTGTCTATGAGTGATAGGCCTATACAAGGCATTGATGTATTAATTGATAGTTTAGACTATAATCAGAAATGTTGTGGTCTTTCAGGAAATGTTGCTCAATTAATTCTTCATCTTAAAGGTACATTTTCGAGGCAAGATTTTGAAGAACGTATAAATAAGTGGATAGATATAGAACCAGCCTTAAGATTTCGCCTAAAAAGAACACTTCTTAAAAAAAGCTTTTGGCAGTATCTAGATAGCCCTATTAAACCAAATATATTTTGGCATGAGAATAATGACTTTATTAATATCTTAGATAAAAGGATAAATACCCCTATTTCGCCTTCATCTCCACCTCTTATCTCTATCGACATTATAAGAGGTGATTCTAAGACCTTAGTATCTATTACATGGCATCAACTTTTAGCTGATATAAGAGGTGGCGAGCTAATTATTACAAGACTTAAAGATCCTAAACCAATAACTGCTAACCTATGGTATAAAAAAAAGAGTAAATCTTTTCTAAAAAATATTAGACATGCTCAATCCATTCATCCTTGTATTAAAAATATTGGTAAGGCGAACATTACTATACCTTGTGCTATATCATTAGATCATCCTCCCTTTTTAAGAGGTAAATATCTACAGTTTGCTAAAGAACAAAGTCAAAAAATTAGAGGGATAGGTAAAAGGATTCATCCTTTATTTGGAGAAACCGCTCTTCTTGCCTCTATTATAATAAAACAGATGTTTAATGTGTTAGAATCAAATACTTCTGACAATACTGGCTATCTTATTCCTATTCCTATTAATTTAAGGGCTCCAGGAGCAAAAGAACCTCTTCTTGGTAATCTTATGACATTTGCTTTTGTATATATAGATTTTAAACAGATACAAAATAGTAATTTGTTACAACTTGCAAGGATAATAGGATCAAAGATTGTTGAACAGATATCGTACAATAATCAAGAGGGTATCCATGCTGCATTTAATCTTGCACAAAATCTACCTCGCAAGCTCCATCATTGGTTTTTTAAAAAGACCCTACAAGGTAAGCTAGCTTCATTTCTATTTTCTAATACAGGGCTTTGCCATATAAGTGATGTGCCGGGTCAACAGACCAATTTCTTAGGCTGTCCTGTAACCGCATGCTTTCAACGTCAAATGGTTACTTACCCACCAGGTATAGGATTTTTCTTTTTAACTTACGCATGTAAGCTACATTTAAGTCTATGTTGGGTTGAAGACGCTTTTAAAAAAGAAAGCATAGATGTTTTATTGACTTCAATTAAAGAAAAGGTAAATTCTGTGTCAGAACATTGAAATATTTTGTTATTTTCTTATAGGTATCTCCTTTTAATAATTAAGAAAATTCTTAAGATTCTACATATAGTTTAAAAATGTCAAAAAAATGGCATTAAAGATTTGACATTTTACTTATAATTAGGCTAATTTTTATAAAGATTTTTATTTTAGATTTATAAAAAGACTGGAGGGATCAGAGGGATGCGTAATGAATGCGTTCTGGTTGTAGATGATACACCAGAAGTACGTCTTAGTATGGCAGAGCTGCTTAAAGAGGAGGGCTTTTCTGTTGATACTGCAAGTGACGGGCAAGAAGCTATTGAACTTATAAGGACTCGTTTTTTTGATGTTATTTTGACAGATCTTTTGATGCCTAGAAAAGATGGGATGGAGGTACTTAAGTTTGTAATAGAGAATTCTCCAGAAAGTATATGCATTATTGTTACAGGTTATGGAACAATCAAAAATGCTGTAGAGGCTATAAAACTAGGCGCTTATGACTATTTGACAAAACCTGTAAAGACAGAAGAGGTCTTAGTTGTTATAGATAGGGCATTAGAGGTCAGAAACTTAAGGCGAGAAAATCAGGTACTTAAAAAACAGCTTAGAACACAATACGGTTTTGATCGTATTGTTGGAAAAAGTGATGCAATGCAAAAGGTCTTTGACCTTATTGAAAAGGTTGCAGATACGGAAAGTACAGTTCTTATTACAGGAGAAAGTGGAACAGGAAAGGAATTAATTGCACATGCTATCCATTATGCAAGTGAGAGGAGAGATCAGCCTTTTGTACCGATAAATTGTTCAGCTATCCCTGCAGAATTGTTAGAAAGTGAGCTTTTTGGTCATGAAAAAGGTGCTTTTACCCATGCTATAAGAACTCGAATAGGAAGATTTGAGTTAGCCAATCATGGCACTATCTTTTTAGATGAGATAGGTGAGATGAGTCCTGCATTGCAGGTAAAGTTATTACGGGTGCTTCAAGAAAGAAAGTTTGAACGTGTGGGGGGGATCAAGACTATAGAAGTAGATATAAGGGTTGTTGCTGCTACTAATATAGATTTAGAAGAGGCTGTTAAGCAAGGAAGGTTTAGAGAAGACCTATTTTATAGGCTCAATGTAATCCCTATTCATATTCCACCACTTAGAGAGAGAAGAAGTGATATCCCTTTATTAATTCAGCATTTTCTTGAGAAATTTAGACAGAAAAAGAAAGTACCTGTAGAAGCTATAGAACCAGATGCCTTAGAGTGTCTATGTTCTTACGATTGGCCTGGTAATGTAAGGGAACTTGAGAATATGATAGAACGACTCATTATTCTAGCAACAGGGTCTAAAATAACTATCAAAGATCTCCCAGAACATATTCTAAAGGCTGGTGGAAGAAAGTTCTGTGCTGGGATAAATGTAGCTGTTCCTACTATACCTGATGAAGGCCTCTCTCTTAGTAAGACTATAGAGCAGATAGAAAAGGCTTTAATCTTACAAGCACTTGAGAGAACTGGTTGGATAAAAAATAGAGCAGCTAAACTTTTAAAAATGAATCGTACCACTTTAATTGAAAAGATGAAAAAACAAAAGTTAATGGCTTCAAGTAGTAAGGCAACTAAGGGTAAAAAAAAGACTAATTCCAATAGAAAATTAAAAAGTGCTAGCAATTAATTCTTTTTAAACAGGCGATAAAGAATCCATCACAGCTTTTATGAGAAGGCGATGGGTAAGTAAAAAGTATCCCTGATTTTGGTTTTATGGATTTGGGGATATTTTTAGGGGTAAAAAGAACAAAGTCTTTTCCAAGTTTAGAATCTAAAAAGTGTTTGATAACTTCTTCTGTCTCTTCTGGTTCGAGTGTGCAGGTTGAATAAACCAATAACCCATCTTTTTTTAAAAAGGAGGCATAGTTATTTAGCAGAGCAAGTTGAATTTTCGCTAAAAAATTTATATCAGAAATGTCTTTATTCCACTTTATATCAGGATGTCTTCTAATTACTCCTAGTCCAGAACAAGGTGCATCAATTAAGATACGGTCAAAGTAATGATAATTGCTGTTATAGTTTTTTAAAAAGTTTTCTGAGTTACATACACAAATAGAATTTATTCCCAGTCTTTTAGCATTTTCTTTTAAAATTTTTAGTTGATTGTTATTTTTATCAAGCGCTAAGATATTGGCACTATCTAAGGTTAGTTGAGCAATATGAGTTGTTTTGCCCCCTACACCCGCACAAACGTCTAAAATATTTTGTCCTTTTTGTGGATCAAGTATAAAAGAGACAATTTGTGCTGCCTCATCTTGAACCTGAAATAGTCCTTCTTTGTATCCTGGTAAGCTAGATATATGCCCTTTAAAATCAAATACTAAGATTGCATCAGGACTTAGCTCTCCTTCATATACTGTTATGTTTTTTTCTCTAAACAACTTTATAAGCTCATCTTTAATACATCGTAGGGTATTTACTCTTAAAGTTAGTGGAGCAATAGTATTGTTTGCGTTACATAAATTAATAGTATTTTTAATTCCTAGTCTTTTTACCCATCTTTTTACCATCCATTTAGGATGAGAGGTTGCAATAGAGATTCCATCTACAGATTGCAGGTCAATATTAAAGGGCATTTTCGTATGTAGTTGCTCTTTATATGAAATAGACCTTCTTAAAACAGCATTTACTAAACCAGTAGCCCATTTTATAGATTTATCCTGTTTAACAAATTCAACAGCTTCATTTATTGCGGCAAAGATTGGTATCTTATCTAAAAAAAGGATTTGATATAATCCGATCTCTAAAATGCTTCTTAACTTAAGAGGTAAAGTTTTTAATGGCTTAGATAAACGTTTCTCCAATAACCAATCAATCAAATATAGCCATCTTACACTACCAAGACATAGTTGATAAACTAAGTTCCTATCATTAGGAGATAAAGTTATCTTTTGTAGGTTTTCATTACAAATATCTGAAAGAGGCCTTCTTTGTTTTTTAGGGGTCTTATGCCAAGAAGATAAAATTTTTACTGCTAAGGTGCGCGCAGAATATTTCACTCTTTAAACCTATAACCTGTAGGGATAGGGCGTCCTCTTAAAAACTCTGCTACAAAAAGTCTTTTTTTACCTGGCCATTGAAGTTCTTTTATACCAACAGCTCCTTCTCCTAGTGCCTTTACTACTAATGCAGAGTCATCTGCCTTAATAACTGTTCCTGGATTAAGATTTTTATTTTGATCATTAATCTCTTCATCTGAGACCCAGAAAGCACTGTATAACCTTAATCTTTGCCCTTTATAAATTGTATAGGCTCCTGGTTTAGGATCAAAAGCTCTTATGATATTTACAATCTTTTGAGCATTATCTTCCCAATTAATCTTTAACATTTCTCTGCTAATAGGTGGGGCATAAGATACCCCTTCTTTAGGTTGATCTTTTGGAGTGATCGCACCTTTTAATATACCATCTAAGGTTTTGATTAAAGCCTTAGCCCCTAAGTTAGCCATTTTATTATACAGGCTACCAAAGCTTTCAAAAGGCTCTATTGGTAATCTTTCTTGTAACAAGATTGGGCCAGTATCCATACCTGCATCCATCTTCATAATAGTAATTCCAGTTTCTTTTTCACCATTTATAATCGCCCATTGAATAGGAGCCGCACCTCTATACTTTGGCAGTAAAGAACCATGTACATTGACTGGCATTATTTTGGGAAGATCTAAAAGATTTTGAGGAAGTATTTGTCCATAAGCAGCAACTACAATAAAATCAGGGGAAAGTTCTGAGACTTTATCTATAAATTCAGGATCTTTTACCCTTTCTGGTTGGAAGATTTTTATTCCTAATTTAAGGGCACTCTCTTTAACAGGAGGAGGAAGTAGCTTTCTACCTCGTCCTTTTGGACGATCAGGTTGGGTTGCAACTCCTACAATATTATATCCTTCTTTTGCTAATGCCTCTAAAGAAGGCACAGCAAATTCAGGAGTGCCCATAAAAAATATTTTTACTATGTGCTTATCTGACATGTTGTTGATTAAAAAGAACTATTTAGATTTTCTTCTTTCTTTTTCTGCTTGAGCTTTAATTTTTGCCCATTTCTTTCTAAATAAAGCCTTTTTTATAGGGCTTAGACGATCTACAAAGCAATATCCTTGTAGGTGATCTAGTTCATGTTGTATACATCTAGCCAAAAGCCCATCTGCTTCGATAGAGATCTCTTTTTCATTTCTATCATATCCAACTACATGGATTCTGGCAGCTCTTTTAACAGGTGCTCTATAATTAGGAACACTTAAACAGCCCTCTTCAGCAATTTCTTCACCTTCCCATGCAACAATTTTGGGGTTTATTAATATGATAGGGTTTTTTTTAATATCTTCAGGCTCTGTCAAATCTATAACTGTTAGCTGTTTTAGTACTCCTACTTGATTAGCAGCAAGTCCAATACCAGGGGCTTTATACATTGTTTCAAGCATTTCATCTATTAAATCTTGCAGGGCTTGATCTATATTTTTTACTGGTTCTGCCTTTGTTTTTAAAATTTTATGTGGATAAATGAGAATCTCTTTCATAATAGAGTATAATAAATAGCAATATAAAACTAAGCAATATAAAAAATAAATGAGAGTTCATCCAATTCGTAAAAAACTTTTACTTCCTGCAAGCTGTGATTTTCGTTTTCTTTTAGAGAGAGGTTATCCTAGAGATAGTGCTTTAAAATTTGTAGGTGATCACTATCAACTTCATATTCAAGAAAGAGATATTTTATTAAGAGGAGTGTTTAGTAAAAAAATAAGTCTTAAACGGCAAAAAAAGTGTTTGTCCCCAATTGAGTTAAAAGATACGCATCTGGCAATAGATGGATATAATATTTTAATTACTCTAGAAAGTGCATTAAAAGGGAGACTGTTAATATTAGCAGACGATGGATTTATAAGGGATATAAGCAGAGTTTTTAGAAGTTTTCGCCCAACAAAACTTACTAAAGATACCTGTTGGTTAATATTTAGATTTTTAAAAGAAGTATCTATTAAAAAAGTAAGTTTTTATCTAGATAAACCCTTTTCAAAAAGTGGAGAGCTTGCTTTAAAAATTAACAGATGGCTAAAAGAGTATGAGTTAACTGGGCAAGCTTTTACTGTTTTTTCTCCTGAAGCTATTTTAAAGACACACCATGGTCCAGTAGCAACAGCAGATTCTATAGTGTTAGATAAGGCAAAATCATTATTTGATTTGGCTGGATATCTAATAATACATTATATAAAAGATAAAAACATCTTAAGGCTTGATGAGATTTGATGGCTAATATACTAGAAGAGCGTTAAAAGATTTATTTTTATTTATTAATTACTATAAAGAAAAGAATTTTTTAATTTAAAATTGAGAGGTTATGTATAGAATAAGTAAAAATAAGTTTCAATGATTAAGGATATTGGTTTTACAGAGCCCCCCAATATAAAACCAATATCCATGATATATTGCTATTTAGGGCTATTGTGGATTAATTTACTATTTTTCTTTTGGTTTATCCTGCCTGTATGATGTGCCATATATCCCATGGTTATATGATGTGAATGAATTTGAGCTATCATATGAAAGTTAGCTTTCATTTTAGCCATCTTTTCTTGACATTGTTTTTCAGCTTGAATTGGATGTGTAAAGAGTCCATGGACAAGATTATTACCTATCTGTGCCATCACTGATTCTGCATGGACTTTTATTGGGATAATACATAAAAATCCTGCGATACCAACTCCAACTAATAATTTTGACCATTTGTTTTTAATAATTTCACTCATCTCTACCTCCTCCTTTAAAGTTTTACTTAAACTTCAAGTTAGGATTTTTTAATTATAGAGTCAAGTAAATATATAGTGTGTATTATGCAGCCTTTTCGTTGACGTAATGGGTATATAAGAGATATAGTCAATAAGTAGTTAAAAAAGCCTATTATTTTTGGGAGGGCATTTTTATGGCACAAATGAAAGAGATGTATAAAAAGATTATTGGAGATTCTTTTCCTGAAACGATCACTATTAGTTTTGGTGATCAGAGCTTAGTATACAAAAAAAGGACTTGGCAGATCAAAAATGAGCAAACAGGAGAAATTGAGGTAAGAGGGCTTCGTTATGGAGAAAATCCTGACCAACAGGCTGCTCTTTATGAACTTGTGAATGGTAACTTAGTGCTTGGGGAATGTAAATATATAGAACCAGGCAATGGACTTGTAAGTTCTATTACAGAAGAAGATATGATTCAAGCAGGAAAACATCCGGGTAAGATTAATCTTACAGATATAGATAATTCACTTAATGTGTTGAAGTTTTTGATGAAAAAACCTGCCACAGTTATTGTAAAGCATAATAATCCATGTGGTGTTGCTTATGGAGAGAGCCTTGAAGATGCCTTTACTAAGGCATTTAGGGCAGATAGAATTGCTGCTTTTGGTGGCTGTGTAGCCCTTAATCGTCCTGTAGATAAAGCAACAGCAGAGGCTATTAGTCAGCAGTATTTTGAGGTAGTATGTGCTCCTTCTTTTGAAGAAGGAACTATAGAGATTTTAGCTCAAAGGAAAAATTTACGTATTATTCAGATCTCCAGAATTGATAAACTTGAACAATATTGGGATATGCGTTTTGTAGATTTTAAGAGCCTTATAGATGGAGGATTAATTATTCAACAGTCTCCTATAAATAAGATCCGTAGTAAAGAGGATTTAATACCTGCAGAATGTGAATATAAAGGTAAGGTTTATAAGATTAAAAGACTTCCTGATGAGAGGGAATATGAAGATATAATCTTTGGCTGGGCTGTTGAGCAGGGAGTTACTTCAAACTCTGTATTATATGTTAAAAATGGTGTTACAGTAGGAATTGGAACAGGAGAGCAGGATAGAGTTGGAGTTGCAGAGATAGCTGTTTATAAGGCATATACAAAATATGCAGATATAGTCTGTTTTGATACTTATGGTATTCCATATAAACAACTTGAACTTGAAGTTATGAAAGGGCAAAGAGATCCTGCAGATAAAGAAGCAATAGATCAAAAAGTAAAAGAAGACAAAGCAGGACTGCCTGGATCTGTTATGGTATCTGATGCATTTTTCCCATTTAGAGATGGTGTGGATGTTGGTATTAGACAAGGTGTTTCTGCAATTGTGCATCCTGGTGGATCAATTAGAGATTGGGAATCTATTGAGGCATGTAATGAGGCTGATCCTCCTGTTGCAATGGTATTTACAGGCCAAAGGGCGTTTAAACATTAAATAAGCAATTGGAGGAAAGATGGCGCTTGATCCACATAAAGGCAAGATTATAGAAAAATTGACACTGCCAAATGGTTTAACTTTAGAATTATTAGATTATTCAAAAAGAGTTGCGGGAGACCGATGGTTTGTCGGTCTCCTTGCAAGGATTCCTATAAAAGTGGACAAACAATATTTAGAGTCAATCTCTACACAAGGTGTTACTTATGAAGAATTTGTGGAGGCATGTGGAGAGATTGTATATTTTGAATTAACAAAAGAGAGAAATTTTATTGATGAAAGAGAAAAAGAAGAAATCCTTAAAAGTCTATCGGAAAAATTAAAAGAACATGTACTTAGGTATATGGGACATCCTAATTTTGCAAAGTTAACAATTAAAAAGAAACTTAAAGAATATGAGGAGAGGCGAAACTGGTGGAAAGAGTAAATTTTACTATACTTGAAGAACCAAAGATTCAACAGATTATTTTTAAAGAGGCTCTGGTTGGAGATTCAAATCCCTTAAGACATTTTATTGTGGATAGAGAAAAGCCTCATATATTTTATATTGCACCAGAGTGCATAGATGTAGATAAGTATGAATTATTAGCAAAGGGTTTTTCTGACAAGGGGATAAATCTTAGTTATGTAGAGCCATGGAAAAGGCTTATTGATACCAGAGATATTGGTGGTGTAGTTAATTTTTGTGGCGATATATTTAAAGATGTCATGAATTATAGAGTTAAGTACCTAATTAATGGACCTCTTGTGATCGCAGGAAGGTCTTTGGGGGCAGTAGTAGCTTTAAGCCTGGCTGTTAGATGGCAACAAAATATATTAGCATTAATTTTTGAGAGTGGATTTAAAGATGCCTTTCAATATCTTTCATATTTTGGGATAGATATAAAACAGAAGTATCCTAAGGATCCATTTAATATCATTGCAAATATAAAATTATTTTCAAAACCTGTGCTCTTTTTGCATTGTGCAAGAGATCCGATTTGTCCACCTTCAGAGCTTGAGTGGGTTGTAAGTGAAAGTAGATCCAAATCAAATCAGTTTTATATGATCCCTGGTGAAGAACGCTACAAAATAGCTGCCCTTTCTGAAGGATATTATTTTAGTACTATAAATGATTTTTTTAATAGATTATTGGGGATAAGAACCAAGAGATTAACTAGCAGGCAAATGCGACTTAGAGAGCAGGCATCTAAAAAACTTGATAAGTAATTCTTAACTATGTCAGAAGCAGAATTTAATTGGTTCCTAGATATAGATTTAGATCCAGAACTTAATTCTTATCAAGATAACTTTAATAAATTAGTCTCTTTTTTCAAAAGACTTAAGGTGTCTAATTATCCAGAGGTGAAAAAGTTTGCTCAAAACTATAAGCTACAAATGTTATCACTTGATCCTATCATAGAATCTTTTACCTCAAAGGTATGTCCTTATTGTGGTACAGTTTGTTGTCGTCAAAAGTTTGCATTACCTAATCGAGAAGATATAATATTGTTTTGGGCTCTTGGTTTTAAGCTTCCTAGATATGATTTAAAAAGAGATATAAATAGTTCTTGTCAATTTTTGTCGTATACTGGATGTAATCTACCACGACTTTGTAGACCTTTTAGGTGTACATGGTATTTTTGCGAGGCATTATGGCTTCAAATAGAAATAAATTCACCATCATACAATATTGAAAAAGGGCTAAAACGGTTGAGAAATGCAAGAGATAATTTAATAGAGTATATAATTAAAACTATTGCTGTCTAAAATTAAATAATTTAATGTTATGAGGATAAAGGCAAACCATCTAACAATTCTTCGTATTATACTATTACCAATTCCATATTTTTTAATATTCCAGGGTAGATGGCAAAGACTAATCGCCTTGATTTTAATAGCTATACTTGGTTTTACTGATTATTTTGATGGAATCCTTGCGAGAAAATATGGAACCACTGCCCTTGGTAAACTTCTCGATCCTATTGCAGATAAGATATTTGTAGCAGTGTTATTTTTACCATTAGTGACTCTTAATATACTGCCTCTATGGCTTATCTGGTTGATTTTTTTGCGAGAATTTATTGTTACAGAATTAAGACGTTTTACAGGGGAAGGTACTAAAGTTTTAAGTGTTACAGAATTAGCTAAGATAAAAACTACTCTTCAGATGACAGGAGGAGGTTTAATATTACTTACAGCTACATTTACATCTAAATTAGTTTTAGAGAGTTTTTTAGGCATCTTTTTAATTATATCTTTGCTATGGAGTTTATATAGTTATATTAAGTTTAAGTCTATATCTAGACGACTACTAATATTTTTATGGTTTATAGTATTTTCTATGTTTATTAGATATATATTTGATATAAGAGATACGTGTTTAATTTATGGTATAGTTATTTTGTTAATAACTTTTGTTTCTGGTTTTCAATATATTAGGGTTAGTTTACCATTATGTATTAAGAATGGATATATGTCCTTATGGAATTTATTGTTATCTATTGCATTACCTCTTGGAGTATTAGCGCTTCTAAAGTATGTACCACAATATTCTGATATTATACTTTTAATTTTGTGTATAGAATTTGCGGTACAAGGTTTAGATTTGTGGGCTCTTCATGAGGGTGGTATAGATTTAAGTTGGATAAAGCGTTGGTTAATTTTACCTTTGACTATATGTCTTTTTATATTGATCCTCTATCTAAAATCCAATTTTATTTTAGCTTTAAAATACACAATGTATTTTATCACATTTACTATTGTTTTATATGGACTTTTCGATATATATGCAAATTATAAATTATTTCACATTACATTATAATTTAAAACTTAACACTTGATGTTAATTTTGCTATAAAACAGTCTATAGTGAAAAATTTTTAGGGAATAAAGCCATGTTAATTATTGGAGAGAAAATAAATATCTTGAATCCCAAGGTTTATAAGGCAATTCAAGAAAAAGATTCAATTGTACTTAGAAAACTTGCAAGACTTCAAGTAGAAGCCGGTGCTCAAGCATTAGATATAAATCTAGGTCCAAGTAAGAAGGTTGCTAAGCTTCTGCCTTGGGTAGTCAAAACAGTACAAGATGAAGTAGATGTTCCTTTATTTTTATTTTCAAATATTGTTAATATTCCTGATGGATTAAAGGTCCATAAAGGACGTCCTACAATAAATGCTGTTACCTGTGACTCTTTTATATTGCCTAGAGTTATGTCTGCGGCTAAATGTTTTGATGCAAATCTTGTGGTGCTTTTGTTGAAAAAGGGCTTTAAGCCCTACAGCCTAGACGAGTATTTACAATTAGCAGAATGGGTATTAGAGATTGCGGATGAAAATGAATTTCCTTTAAAGCGTCTTTTTTTAGATCCTGTTTTAACTAGTAAAGTAGATCCATTTGCATGGGAGTTAACTAGTGCAACTATAGATTTAGGCCCTGTATTAGAAGCAATACATTGGATTCCAAAACTTCGTCTCGAACCTGTAAAGACTATATGCGCACTTTCAAATGTATCAATTGGCTTTTTGCCAGGAGAACGTTCTAAGATACATCAACGTTTGATTTATTATCTTATAAATGCAGGATTAAGTGCTGCAATTTTGAATCCTTTAGATAAAAAATTAATGACTACTATAAAACAGATTTCTACTTCTTATGTTATAGGATCTTCTGATTTTGCTTTTAGAGATAACTTACAAGATACCAACTACTTACATTAAATTTTATTAATTGCTATCTAAAGCAAGTTCTATTACAAAAGGACCGTTAGGTGTTTCAAAAGGCACTACAAGTATGGGACCTTTTGCCATATGAGTTATAGAATGTCCCTTGCCTGATATGATTGTCGGGATTGCCCCCACAAGTTTTATGCCTTGTTCTTCAAGTCTTCTTCTAGCATCACCACATATCATATTAGTAAGTTCACCAACAGCATCTTTTACATCGTCATTTAGCCCTGTTATTTCCATTCCTAACATATTGCTTACTATAGCTTTAATACAAGATTCAGTAAAAGTTATAGAAAAGGATCCACTTGCATCCCCTGTAATTCCAATAATACCAGATACATCACCAAGTGAGGAGCTATCCCTTTTTATATACGGCTTACCAACCCGTGTCTCTATTCTAGCCATAGTATTTATGACATTTTGTGTTGCTTCAAGGAAAGGATTTATAATTTTTACATCCATAAAACATATCTCTCCTTGTTATTTTTATCAGATTAAAATAATGACGATATTTTTATTATCGGCATAGGTTTATGCTTATTAAACTATTTTAGGACTTTAAAAAAAATTATGTTATAATTAGTAACTAGCTATCTATAGTTGACAAAGTATAGGTTTATTAGTTAGTAGATGATGCGGAGCTAATTAAAATAACTAAAGATTGTTATTGGAGGATTTTTTATGCTAGTTAAAGAATGGATGGCCACAGAACCAATTACAGTAGATGAAGAGACCTCTATAATGAAGGTAACACAACTTTTAAAGGAACATAATATCAGACGGGTTCCTGTGGTCAGGAGAAATAAATTAGTAGGTATTGTAAGTGATAGGGATATAAAAGAAGCTGCACCATCTAAAGCTACATCATTAGATGTTCATGAGCTTTATTATCTCTTATCTGAGATAAAAGTAAAAGATATAATGACTCCCAATCCCCTTACCTTAAAAGAGAATGATTCTGTTGAAAAGGCTGCTGTTATTATGCTTGAAAATAGAATATCTGGTATGCCAGTTGTAGATGATGAAAATCATGTAATTGGACTTGTTACTCAAACAGATATATTCAAGGTAATGATAAGTATTACAGGTATTTATAGAGGTCCTATTCAACTTGCTTTTGACCTGGAAGATAAGCCCGGATATCTTACAAACTTATTATCAAAGCTTTCCCAACTAGGCGGTAGAATGGTAAGTGTTTTAACTTGTCAAGATCATGTTGGTCCTGGAAGAAGAGAGGTATATGTTCGTATAAAAGACATGGAACAGTCTAAATTAGATAAGATGGTTGAGGAACTTAAAGAGGAATTTCAAGTCTTATATGTATTAAGGGAAGACCTAAAAGATATTCCTAGAAAGACCTCTACTCGTTAAGCCAAGGAAGCCCTGGTATATGTATCCATGATGGCAGGCTTGAATTCTGCTGAGGAGGCGTAAGGCGTGGTAAATTACAAACCCTCAGTGCCTGCCATATGATCCCTTTTTTATTTGGTAAAGATATCTCTCCTGTTTTTTGATTTACAGGCGCAAATGCTATACCTTCAGGGATTGGGAATCTATGGACTGGAGTATTTTTTAGTGCCTTTTCCATAAACCATGTCCATACAGGACAAGCAACTCTTCCTCCTGTTTCTCTTTTACCTAAAGGCTGATTGTCTTCTCTACCAATCCATACTCCTGTAACAATATTGGGAGTAAATCCTATAAACCATGCATCTCTACACCAATCTGTTGTACCTGTTTTGCCCCCTGCAGGTCTATGCAGTCTTTTGGCAAATCTACCTGTTCCATCTTGTATTACTCCTTTTAATAGATCTACCATTTCGTATGCTGTAACAGGGTCTAATACTTGTCTTGTTTGGGGAGTAAGCTGTTCTAATACATTACCATCTCTATCTATAATCTTTTCTACGAATTGAGGTGCAACAACTTTGCCTTCATTAGGAAAAACTGAATATGCTTGTACCATTTGTATTAAAGGGACTCCAGAAGAACCCAAAGCAATAGAATAATTATGGGCTAATGGGACAGTTATTCCTAAGTTATGGGCAAGATTTAGTATAGGATTTAATCCCACAAGCATTGCAATTTTTATTGCAATGATATTTATGGAGTGTATAAGAGCTGTTCTTACTGTAACAGGCCCATGGAAGAATCCCTCAAAATTTTCTGGCCTCCAGGGTTGATTTGGGTTAGCACCAGGTAAAGATATGGGATCGTCAATTATTAAACTATTAGGTCTTATAACTCCTTTTGAGATTGCTGCTGCATATACTATTGGTTTAAAAGAAGAACCTGGTTGTCTTCTTGCCTGTATAGCTCTGTTAAATTGGGTTTTATTATAATCTTTCCCCCCAATCAGTGCCCTAACTGCACCGGTTTTAGCATCCATAACTACAATTGCACCTTGGATGCTTTTTTTCATATCTTTATCATCTGGATGTCTTCTAAGAACAGCTCTTATACCCCTTTTTAATTCCTTTGCTGCTATTTTTTGCCACTTGGGATTAAGAGTGGTAATAATGGTCAATCCATCTGTTCTTAATCTTTCTAGGCCATATCTTTGTATTAAATCTTGCATAAGAGCAGAAAAGAAATACCCTGTACCTGGAGGAGGATTAAGCTTTTCTCTTTTTAGATGAAGGGGTTCGTTATATGCTTCTTGAGCCTGTTTGAGAGTTATATAACCCTCTTCAACCATTCTTTTTAGGACATAGGCCTGACGTTTTTTAGCCAAATCTAAATGTTTGTATGGGTCAAATCTACTTGGTGCAGGTGTAAGACCTGCAATTAAGGCACATTGTGCAAGATCCAATTGGTTTACATGTTTATCAAAATATACCCTTGCAGCAGCTTCCACTCCATAAGCGCCTTCACCTAAATATATTTGATTGAGATAAATTGTTAGGATTTGGTTTTTAGTAAGTACATGGTCTATTTGCCAGGCTAAAATTGCTTCTTTTATCTTACGAAGTAAGGTCCTTTTAGGAGAAAGAAGCAAGCTTCTTGTAACCTGTTGTGTAATTGTACTGCCTCCTTGTACGATATGCCCTGCCTCTACATTTTTTATAAGGGCTCTAAATATGCTCCATAGATCAATCCCTGGATGTTCATAAAATCTAGCATCTTCTGCAGATAAAAAGGCATGGATTAAAGTAGGAGGTATTTGTGAAAATGGTATAGGCCACCTATATTGTTTAAATACATAGGCAATTGGATGCCCTGTACAGTCTTCTATAATAGTTGTCATTGGTGGACGATAAGATCGGATGGATGAAATATTAGGTAATCCTAAAAGTAGGTAGCCTACGATTAGTGCCCCTACCGCGAGGGATATAAGGAGGGTATTTATTCCAATAATATATATAAATATTTTATGATCTTTGATTCTTATCTTTTTTTTTCGAGCCATTTATTTAATAAAGAAGCAAGTTATATACCAAATGACATTTTGAGGTTCAATTTTTAAGAAAGAGTCCTTTTTATTGTAAACATATTTTGTGATTTTAACAGGTTAAATATAACTGGCAACAAAAAAGGCCATAGCCAATTATCACCTATCTTATCATAAAGTGTAATATCACTTCTAAGTCTTACAGTTTTGGCTATCCAAGTAGCTTTAAAAAGAGGGGTATTTTCAAGCTTTTCTCCCCAAGGAGTAATAAAAAGACTTTCTCCTGTGTTAGCAGCTCTTATGATATATCTTCTAGTTTCAACAGCTCTAAATACTGACATGTCTGCATGTTCATATGGGGCACTGGTGTTCCCAAACCACGCATCATCTGTAATTACAGTTAGTAAGTTTGTTCCATTTTTTATAAATTGTCTAGCAATCTTTGGAAAGATTGACTCAAAACATATAAGGACACCAATTTTTATATTGTGCCAACAAAGAGGATTAGGTTTAGTTCCTGCACTAAAAGCTCCTATAGATCCGATTAATTTTCGTGCCCATGAGGTTAGATAGCCAAAGGGTAGGTATTCTCCAAATGGGACAAGGTGCTCTTTATCATACCTTCCTAATACAATACCTGTAGGACTTACTAAAAATGCGCTATTAAAGTATTTAATATTAATCTTTTCGGCCTTCCCATCAGGTAATATTTTGTAAGCTGGAGCTCCAAAAAGGATTAGACAATGGCTAGCTTTGGCTAGATCTAAAAGTTTTTCCCTTAGAGTTGATGGATCCTGAAAGAAAAATGGCATAGCTGTCTCTGGCCAAACTACAAGAATCGTTAAGTGTTTAGTTCTATTGGCTTTTAAGATTTTTATTTTATCTATCGCTGAAATTGTTAATTTTCTGTATTGATTAAATGTATCATTTTGGAACTTAGAACTCCATTTTTTATCTTGAGGGATGTTCCCTTGAATCGCTACAGCTTCTATTTGGGGGTACTTACTGTCTAGTTTTTTGGTTTCTTTTATTAGATATTTTCCACTACTCCAGAACAATGATAGTATAATCAATGTTAATATTAGATAACTTGTTGATTTTAGGTAGTTTTTATATTGAGTAATATAAAAGATTCCTATAGATAATAAACAATTTATCAACATAACCCAAAATGAAATCCAATACATGCCTAAAAAGGAGGCGGTTTGTATTAGTGTAGGACAATTTATCAAAGAACAACCAAGTATGCCCCATGGAAAACCTGTTAATAAATGTCCTCTTAGCCATTCCAGAACTACCCATAAACTACATATATTTAAGATATCTACAATTGTAAGAGTATCTTTTTGAAATATCCATTTTGAACAAATATATGCCCAGATTGCAGGATAAAGAGATAGATAAATCACTAAGCATCCAAGTATTGCAGTTGAACATATTATAGGGATATCACCATAGTGTGAGATAGTAGGGATTATCCACCACAAAAGCGTAGAGAAAAAAATCAAACCAAATGTTAATCCTAAATAAAAGGACTCTTTTGGTGTACTATATTTTATTGCAATTAAAATAGGGATAAGAGCAATAAAACCTAAAGGTTCTAGATAAAAGGGTGGAAACGTAAGTTTTAATAATATAGCAGATATTATCGCATAAAAGATATTTATATAAAAGCTTGAATAGTTAACTGGTTTCACTTTTTTTAGATTCTCGCCATATCTTAGCACCAACAGAAGAAAGTTTTTTTTCAATACGACTATAACCTCGATCTAAATGGTAAATATTATCAATAACTGTTTTACCTTTTGCACCAAGTCCAGCGATTACAAGAGAAGCACTTGCTCTTAGATCTGTTGCTTCAACAGGGGCGCCATTAAGTTGTCTTATACCTTTTATTATAGCGCTTCTTCCTTCTATCCTTATATCTGCTCCTAATCTTTTGAGTTCAGCTACATGCTGGAATCTTTTATCGAATATAGTTTCTGTAATTACACTTAGTCCTTTAGCTGTTGTCATAATTGCCATGATCTGGGCTTGTAAATCTGTAGGAAATCCTGGATATGGTAGAGTTTTTACATCTACTGCAGAAAGACGTCCTCTCTTTTTACAAAATATGCCATCTTTTTCTATGACTATTTTTAATCCTGTTTCTTTTAGCTTAGAAATTACTGCTTCCAATAAAGAAGCATCTGCATCTTTTAAAAATAGTTCTCCTCCTGCTGCTGCAACTGCCATTAAATATGTGCCTGCTTCTATCCTATCGGGTATTATTTCCCATTGTGTTGGAGAGAGTTTTTTAACACCTTTTATATATATTGTATCTGTTCCTAATCCACTTATTTGCGCTCCCATTGCACACAGCATTTTACCGAGGCATACAATTTCTGGTTCTCTGGCTGCATTGCGAAGTACGGTCTCACCTTTGGCAGTTACTGCAGCCATCATTAAATTTTCTGTACCTGTTACAGTGGGAACATCAAACGCTATTTCTGCGCCTTTTAGCCCACCCCTTGCTTTTGCTTCTATGTAGCCTTCCTTAAGGTCTAATTTGGCCCCCATGAGTTCAAGACCTTTTAGATGTAAATCTATTGGCCTTTCTCCTATTGCACAGCCTCCAGGCATGGATACTCTAGCTTTTCCCATACTAGCTACTAGTGGGCCAAGGACTAATACAGAGGCCCTCATGGTTCTTACAAGTTCATAAGGGGCTTTAAATGAATTGACAGAGCTAGTATCGATCCATAGATCCATTGAGCCATCTTCATCATAGATTTTTTCTGGTTTTACTGTTGCCCCCAATTGTCTTAATAGTTCTGAGAAAGTTTTTACATCTAAAAGTTCAGGACAATTTTTTATTAAATATTTACCTTGGGCTAAAAGTGTAGCAGCAAGTACTGGTAGAGCTGCATTTTTAGCCCCACTTATTTTAATTGAGCCTTGAAGATTATATCCACCTTCTATTACCAAGACCTGTTTCATGGCTTTTATACTATATCTGTTTAGGCCTTTGTCCTTTGTGCCATAAATAGACTATTGGGCTTGCAACAAATACTGAGGAATAAGTACCTACAATAACACCAATCATTAGAGCAAATGCAAAGTCATGTATTACTACACCACCAAACAAGAATAGACATACAATAACCATTAGTGTTGTAAGAGATGTAATAATAGTACGCGCTAACATCTCATTAACACTTAGATTTATTATTTCATCAAATGGCATCTTTCTATGCCGTCTTAGATTTTCTCTAATTCGGTCAAATATAACAACAGTATCTGTTAGCGAATAACCTGCAAGAGTTAATAGTGCAGTAACAATTAAAAGGTTTATCTCCTTATTGAGAATAAAAAATACACCTAATACTGCTAAGACGTCATGAAATGTAGCAATTGCGGCTGCAACACCAAAACTTAAGTTAAATCTAAATGCTAAGTAGATGATAATACCAGCCATTGATATAGCAATTGCAATTATTGCTTTTTGTCTTAGATCCTTGCTTACTGCAGAACCTATTTCAGATTTACTTTGTAAGCTAAAGTGTACCCCTGGTATTTTAGAGTTGAGAGCTTTTGTAATCTTTACATCAATATTTTGTACTGTTGCTTCTGATTTTTTAATCTTTACTATAAGTATATGTTCTTTAGGAACATCTTGTAATGAATAGCCCTTTATACCAGCTTCTTCCATAGCTCTTCTAACAGCTTCGAGGTTAAAGGCTTTATCAGCCTTATACTGAGCCATAGTACCACCAGTAAAATCTACACCTAAATTTGCTTTGCCTCTATTGATTTGAATAAAACCAATAATTCCAAGGGTTACAAGTATTGCAGAAAGTCCAAATGCTATGTATCTCTTACCAATAAAATCTATGTGTGTATTTTCTACAACGTGTAAGAAAGAGAGATCTTTAATTGCCTTTTTGGCGAGTAACCAGTCATAAACAATTCTACTAGCAAATATTGCAGTAAATAAGTTTATAATGATACCTGCAGAAAGTGTTACAGCAAAGCCTTTGATTGGTCCTGTTCCAAAGAGGAACAGAGCAAGGGCTGTAATAAGCGTAGTTACGTGTGCATCAACAATTGTCCAAAATGCTTTATCATATCCACCATCTATATAGGCATGAAGTGATTTGCCAAGAGCCTTTTCTTCTCGCATTCGTTCAAAGATAAGAACGTTTGAGTCAACTCCCATACCAATCGTTAAGATGATACCTGCTATTCCTGGTAGGGTAAGAGTAGCATGAAAGGCAGAAAGGACTGCCATAAGGAATAAGATATTTAGAAGCAGTGCTACATCTGCAATAAAACCAGAGAGCCTATAATAGACAATCATAAACAATAAGACTATAGCAGCACCAACTAGACCAGAAAATATACCTTTTTCAATAGAGTCTCTACCAAGACTTGGGCCAACTGTTACATTTTGTATAATTTTGACTGGTGCAGGAAGTGCTCCCGCCCTTAAGACAATTGCAAGGTCAGTTGCTTCTTCATGTGTAAAGGAGCCTGTAA
>CAZODM010000017.1:0-29835 GCA_964578585.1 uncultured Desulfobacterales bacterium
AATATTGATATTCATCACCTGTAGCATCAGATAATGCTAAACTTGTTGGGTGCATGAACCAAGGAGATTTACCATTTGCCACCACCTTACCATTTGTATCTGTCCACTGTATACCATGAAAATGCTGATGACATCCTGCACAGTAATTGCTCATAGAATTATCATCGTTACCGTATAAATTATTACAACCCATATATTCATTGTGATCGGAAGAACTAACTGTATATTCCCAATCATCATCTTCTATACCTATAACTCCCGTACTATCACTTGGATGATAACTAGAATTTAAAAAACGATAAAAACCGCCCTCCTTTCCTACAACAGGAGATGCTTTATCATTTGCATGATGTTTAGGATTATGACAACTTAAACAACTGTCTATACGTCGATGACAACCCACACAATTTGCTCCCGATGCTATATCAGGCATACCTGGAGCTTCTGATAAATAAGGATCTGGCTGCATTCCAGGGATAGATAAACAGTTATGCCCTTTCGTAGGATCCTTTAAAACCCAATAAAAATTCCCCCCAGCTAAAGTATTTACTCCATATATTGGTGCGGTGGTACTAAATACAAAAGGAGTACTACCATGGGAACTACCAATGACTCCTGCATTAGTACCTGTATGACATCCCACACAAGATTTAATTAATAAGTCCTTATGGCATAATTTAGTTGCTGTATTATTGCCAGTCATAGCCATTGGAGAACCACCTTGACTATTATGCATTGTATGACAATTTGAACATTGGCCAGAAACCATTGCTCTCCCTTTAACCACTGGATAAACTATAAAAAATATAGTTATTACAAAAAAAATTAAATTAAATATTAATTTCTCCAGCCTTTCCATAACTCCCCCCTTTCTCCAACATCCTCCATGATAAGAGGCTGGGAAACAAAAAGGCCTAATTGGGATATTAATACCCAATTAGGCCTTTTAAATTCAATATAACATTATCCCCCTATCATTGCTTTTGAGTATGACACTTAAAGCATCCACACTGATCTGCCGTATAGCTACCACCTGCTATACAATATTGGTCATAATCCCAACGAAGTAGATCAGGATAAGGAGTTCCGTGCGCTCTATGACAGGAGATACAAGTAACAATTCCCTGATTGCTAGCAAAACTTACAGTAGAAAGAATGGATGTAGCATCTTCACTTGCAACCGGAGCTATTACTTGATAGGTATGACTGTCATTAGTAGGAGAACCACCACCGTAATATGCATATTCTCCTTTATTTTGCATTTCATAATCAGTTGGGTGTCTTAGCCATGGAGAACCACCACCTGTATCTGCATGGAATTCTCCATGACACTCTGCGCATAAATAACTTATTGTATTAGGATCTTTAGTAGCTAAATTATAATCATTGGCTCC
This sequence comes from uncultured Desulfobacterales bacterium, assembly GCA_964578585.1. Classification (GTDB taxonomy): domain Bacteria; phylum Desulfobacterota; class Dissulfuribacteria; order Dissulfuribacterales; family JAMONC01; genus JAMONC01. The sequence continues at coordinate 1,395 of CAZODM010000017.1, forward strand.
TTGATACTGGTTATGATCTGTTGAATCTGGATGATATTCCCATTTATGACCAGATATATTGCACTCTGTTCCTGTAATACCAAAGAGAAATCTAAAACTGTTAGCAACAGTAGTACCATTTATACTACCATCATCACCATGGTGAGCTCCTCTAATTGCAGCAAAATCATCAAGATCTTCACCATTCGGTCCTACATGTTTACCGTGACATCCCCAAGTACCTGCACAGGTAAGTTGTTTTGTCCACCCATGACCATTGGTAACTTCGCCTGCTAGTTGAGCATATGTACTAGACTCAATTGTAGCACACCAACCTGGTGGGACTAAACCCAAGTTGGAATCCTGCCCTGCTAGTCCTGCTACATTATGACCACAAGTAGGGTTGTTAGCACCGTTCCTCGCTACCCAATAAAAACTACCACCTGCTAAGGTATCTGTATCAGACTCTGTACCTGTTAAGTCATAGGTAGGCTCGTTCACAGACATAACATAAGGAATAACGTTGGTACCATTATTGTCATGGCTTGCATCTGCAGTATGACAACCAATACAATCTGCTTTTGTTAGGGCTCTATGAGTATCTCCATCACTTGTCATAGGTTGACCATTTTGACTATTGTGCATTGTATGACACAATGCACATTGTCCTGTTACCTTTGCATATGTTGTTGCAGGTAGAGCAATAGATATTATCCACAACAACCCCCCCATTACACACAACCAAAAATCTAAATTTACTTTAGAGCGCATAAGGTCCTCCCTTCTTTTAAGTTAATTAAAGTTGAAAGTTTACCTTTCAACTTTTGTTTATCCTCTTTTCTCCCCCCAAACAAAACCTCAACTTTAAAGTAATTACTCTATAGTTCAATTTATTACTATTTTTTTATATTATCTTAAATAAAAATTAGAGCCACAAAATTAAAATGTCAAGATAATTTTTTATAATTTGTTATGAAATACTTGACCTCCTTTCTATGATCTATCTATTATATATAACGACTGTTATGTAGAAGATTATAAATTTTAATCTTTTAAAATCTAAAAACTATAAAGTTAAAATAATAAGAGGTTAATATGAAAATACAAAAAAGAAGTAATATAATATTTCATTATTTTTTTTATTGTGTTATTGGTTTTATTTATATTCTTATATCTTTATCTTTTATCCAAAATGCATACTCACAACAAAGAACTAGTCTTGGAGATCCAGTAATCCCTCTGGCTATCCTTACAAAAGATGATCAGGGTAAACCACTTAAATTCCCTTCTGCTGTATTTTGTGATCATAAAACAGGGGAAATATATGTGGTTAGTTCAGGCTCAAGTAAAGTAGTTATATATAGTCCAGATTATTTTCCAGAAATATCTATTGGTGCAGGTAGAGGAATAGATGCTCCAAGAGGAGTATATGTAGATAAGCTTGGAAATATTTATATCACCCAAGGACCTACCTCTAATCATCCATCAGAAATTACTGTATTAAATGCAGCTTTATTCCCTATAAAAAATATACAACTTACAGGATTTAAAGGAGCAAAAAACTTTATTCCAGTGAATCTTATTGAAGGTAAAGATGGTAATCTCTATGTAACAGGGCTTGGGTCCTATGGAGTTATAGTACTAAATAAAGATGGAAAATTCTTAAAAAGGATTGTACCTGGTAAAAATTTATATATTAAGCATTCCAGTGTCCCTCGTATTATTATAACTAGTATTGCCCAAGATAAAAAAGGGGATTTATTTATGTTAAGTGAAGCCACAAGTAAGATATATGTCTATAATGCTAGTGGTGATTTTCTATTTTCCTTTGGACAAAAAGGAGGCACATTAGGGAAAACATCTCATCCTAGAGGTATAGCAATAGACAATAGAAAACAGCTTATTTATGTTGTAGATTATATGAGACATACAGTTTTAGCATATAATTTGAGAGGGAATTTTATGTTTGAATTTGGAGGTAAAGGTTGGAGTCCAGGTTGGTTTAATTATCCAACTAGTGTAGCTGTAGATAAAAACGGTAATATAATTATAGCAGACCTTTTTAATCAAAGAGTCCAAGTACTAAAAATAGGAAAACCAAAAGATTTATTAAATTTTAAATAAAATACTTGCCATAAAAAAAAGTTGGTTTAAAGTACCGGCTCATGAGTTATTGTTTTGGACCGGTACGATCAAGAAGATTGGGATTATCTTTAGGAGTAGATGTACTTCCGCGGAAAAGTTGTAATTTAAATTGTATCTACTGTGAACTTGGTCCTACTTTAAAATACACTACAGAAATTTTAGAGTATGTACCTATAGAAGAGATATGGAAGGAACTTAAAAAAACCTTAACTTCTTCACAGAAAAAATTTGATTATCTCACTTTTACTGCCTCTGGAGAACCTACCCTATATAGTAAGCTAGGAGAATTAATAAGTAGAGCAAAAGAACTATCAGAAAAACCTGTTACTATATTAACTAATGCTACAACCGTAATGATACCTAAGGTAAGAGAATCTTTATGTAAAGCCGATATACTACTGCCTTCTTTAGATGCGGCTACTCAAGATACATTTTTAAGAATTAATAGACCCGCTCATAATATAAAAATAGAAGACATCATAAAAGGACTATCCATCTTAAGAAAAGAGTTTAAAGGACAAATTTGGTTAGAGATTTTATTAGTAAGGGATATAAATGACTCAACAAAAGAATTATTAGCACTTAAACAAGCTATTAATATAATAAAACCTGATAAAGTACAATTAAATACTGTAGCTAGACCTCCTGCTGAAGAATTTGCAAAAGCTATTAGTCAAAAAAGATTATATGAAATTGCTGAATTTTTGGGTCCTACTACAGAAGTTATTGTAAACTATTCTAAAGCACTTAAACAAGGATCTAGACAACTTATTGAAGCTGAAATACTAGAAGTTTTAAAAAGACGTCCTTCAACAGTAGAAGATTTAGCTATATGTTTAGGTATAAAAAAAGAGCTTATTGAAAAGAACATAGTCAAACTAATAGAAAAACAAATTGTTAAGTATTGTCCCCATAATAATATCCCTTTTATTTGTATAAACTAAGCTCACCATAACTTAATTCCAAAATTAAAAAATGTTTATTGTTATTGCATTTTTTTCTCAGTTATTGTATAAAACTTCAATTACATTTTCTAGATATTAAAAATAACAATATATACCTATTAAGGAGTTGCCTCATGTTAAAAGTAGGAATCATAAGATGCCATGAAACAGAAGATTACTGTCCTGGGACAGGAGATTTTAGAGTCGCCAAAAATGGAAAGGGCGCATTTGAAGAAATCGGACCTGTAGAAATTGTTGGTTTTGTTACTTGTGGTGGATGTCCAGGGAAAAAAGCTGCATTACGCGCACAAAAAATGTTAGAAAAAGGGGCAGAGGCTATTGTCTTTGCTTCATGTATAACTAGAGGAAACCCTATTGGTTACCCGTGTCCTCATTTTGAAGGTATGAAGGCCTCTGTAATAAAGAAAATTGGGAGTGATGTCAAAATATTTGATTGGACTCACTAAAATTCAGTTTTATACTTATAAGAGTTATCTTTGTTTGGTTTAGAATAAGAAAAAAAGCTTGCTTAAATGAATCTCTATAAAAGACGAATTAATTAATATAGAGCCTCATTAGAGCTTTAAAATAAAAATTTTTAGCCCTAAATAAATCAGAAGGATATAAATCCTATTGAAAATAACTTCATATCTTGGATGAACCACAAGTTAGAGAGAACTGTTCATTATATTTTTTGTCCTATCTTATAAACTAGCACTTATAATATTGTGAAATAACAAAAATTTAAGTTTTTCCTTAAATTCTAGTTGACACATGATTAAAATTTGTAGAAACTAAAAGTTAGGATATAAATTGTTTTATATTTTATAGTTTTAAAGATTCTTTAAAAATTTTTTTATAATCTTTTTATGGGGAGAGGGATCATGGCAAGACCTAAAAAATGGCGCTTGGTAAGCAAAGAACCAACAGTTACTTTTTTTAAACCTCATGGTGTTCAAGAAAAAAAACCAGAAATAGTATTGCCTGTGGATGGATTTGAAGCCCTAAGATTAACAGATGTTGAAGGCTTAGAGCAAGATGCTGCTGCAAAGTTAATGGGAATATCAAGACAAACCTATGGAAGGATTCTTGCTCATGCAAGAAGGTTAGTAGCTCAAGCCTTAGTTTTTGGTAAACCTTTACGTATTAAGGGAGGACAATACAAACTTATAGGTGAATAATTTTATTTTGTATTTTTGATTCTTATAAAAAAGTTTAAAGTTTTTTAAATAGCTATTTTAAATTTTTAAGATTGACATGTAAGTTCAATCAAATAGGTGTTTCTATTTTTGGGTTTTAGCTTAAGAGGCCAAAATGCCATAAGCGAAATACCTTGGATTGTTCTGTCATAGTCTTGCTCTGATTGAGAAACGGTTTTTATTGGAAACATCCAAAAGTTAGCAGGAGATTCTAATGAGATAAAAAGCTTGTTATTTATCCCATCGTCTTCTATCAAAAATTTACTTCCGCTAGCTTCCCAAGAGTGATATGCAGGTCTTTCTATATTATCTAAAGACACCCTTCCCTTTCCTGTTATTAAGTAACCAGGAAATAGATTCCATTCTACCCCAAAAAAGCAGCCATTTATCTCTCTATTATCAAGATTTCTAATCTCATAAGACACCACCACTTTATGACCAGAGTTCTCAAATCTGAAACTTTTACTAAGCTCCACAGCATAGGGTAAGGTATTAGAAGGATATATCCCCCCATTTCTTACAAAGCTAACTGTTAAATTTTTTATATCTAGATTATAATTAAATGGTTGATTAGCAAAATCTCCTATTTCTTTAAAATCACAACGTTTAAAATCTAATAAAGTAGCACTTATATCAAAAAAATGATCAACAAAACAATCCCTTTTATACCAATCATAAGACAAATCAGAAATTAGTTCTGGATCTACCTTTTTATCTATTTCATGAATACTAAAACTATGGGTATCTTCTTTTTTACTCTCACCATCTTCTTTTTTAGAAAATATTCTTCTTCTTATTTCATCATGATAAAATTCTGCCCTTCTTGTAAGAACATTTAAATAATTATGAGCCCTTGTCGGTAAGGAAAGCTCTATTAGTTTAGAAGTTATACTATTAAATACCCATATTATTTCATTTGACCCAAAAATTATTTCCTTCTTTCCATCTAGATCAATATCTACACAATCACAAGAAAAACTTGAATCTCTCACTAAAGACTCTGCACTTAATAAAGAACTCCATATAGCATTTCTTAGATGAGGTAAGTAGAGTCCTCCAAAAATACCATGCCAATATGCATCATTACACTGAGCTGCTAATATAAGATCTCTAGCTTGTTTATTATTAGATTTATAAACCTTTTTGCTAAGTATCTTTACTCGCTTATGCATATAGTTAGATTCTGGATATTTTACAAAGAAATTTTTCCAATGCCCCCCTCTCAAAAATGAAGTAAATTTTAATAGATCTTGGCTAGAAAATCGCTCTTTTAATCTCTTAAACATCAAAGAGGCTTCATAAGGGAGACTCCATTGTTCCATTTCTTCATAAGAAGCAGTTGGTAAATAACAAATTCCTTTTGCAGGGATATCATTAAGCACATCTTTAAAAAGTTTGAATTCAATAAGCTCATTTTGCCATCTTTCTGCATATTCTAAAAATCTATTAAGCCATCTGTCTTCATATACCCATTTATATGTACCAGGCCATGCCCCAAACTTTTCTCCATCATCAAAATATATTGCCATATCACCACAAGCTCTAATCTTTTTAAGATATTCTTCCAATTTTTCAGGCTCTCGAAAAGGAATTAAGTATCTCAATTGTTCATCTATCGGAAATATTGAAACTACTGCATCATTTGACTCTGTTAGATAGTAACTATATAGATCTTCTTTCTTAAAACCACTTACAATAAAATGTCTATCATCAACAACTACATATTTAATGCCACATTTAACAATATCTTCTACTATCTGTTGCTCCCATACTCTTTCAGTCAACCACAGTCCTGTTGGAGTTTGTCCAAATAATCTTTTTATTTCATTGGACAAAATTGTTATTTGTTCAATCCTATCTTCACTATTCCATACAGCTAAAATAGGTTCATAAAAACCACCACCAAACAGTTCTACTTGATCTCGCTCACTCATTTCAGCAATTAAATCTATTACTTCTGTATAATTATTTTTCCACCAACTAAGCAGTGGGCCACTTATGTGTAAAGAAAATTTAAAAAATTGGTAATCCTTAACAATTTTTAAAAATGGTAAATAACATCTATCAGTCAATTGGTTTATTACATTGTCAAAATTACCAATTGGTTGATGATTATGAAGTCCAAATAAAAAAGGTATAGAACTCATAACTGACCCCTTAGTTAGGTAAATTAAAAAATCTACTTCTATATATCACTCAAGGCGTTATCAATCATTTTGCCAAAAGTCAACATAAATTTTATTCAACAGGAAAGAACTTATTCTATCTGCTAACAAAGCTTCTTTTAGCTCTTTAGATAAAAAAATATTAACCGATAAGAATATAAAATTGTGTGATAACCATGTGAGGGTAATATGACTAAAATAGAAGTTAATAAAGGAGAATGGAAAGTTACAAATGATCCAGATGTTACTCTATATGCAAAATCTCTAGGTAGTTCAATAGCAATTGCTGTTGTTGATATGAATAAAAAATGTGTGGGATTACTAGTATCACCTTTTTTAAAACAATCCCTTATAGAACCTGAAATACAAGAAGATGACGATAAATTTTATGCCTTAGATGTAGGCTTAAAAAGTATGTTTAAAGAAATACTAAGCTTTGGATGTAAAAAAGAACAACTAAAGATTTACTTAGTAGGTGGTGCTCAGTTCTTAGAAGCTCCCAAGATATTATCTATTGGTACATCATTATATCAAGCTGTAAAAAAGCTACTACAAAAAAATGGACTTACTATATTTGGAGAAGCTGTAGGAGGTCCAATAAATAGAAGTATAACTTTTAATATAGCTGGGGACCTAGTTGTTAAATCTGCGTTTTCTCAGGAGGTCGCCTTGTGAATAATACTGCATTTAATCAAATAAATACTACATTAGAACATATATTTGATACCTTAACAGAAGTACCAACTTTTCCTAAAGTAGTACAAAAGGCATTAAAGCTTTTAGATGATCCAAATGTTACAATAAAAGAACTAGAGGAAGTACTTAAATATGATCCTGCAATTACAGCTAATATACTAAAATTAACCAATTCTGCTCATTTTGCTCTACCTCAACAAGTAACTAGTTTAGATACTGCCTTAGCATTACTAGGACAAAATCAACTAAGAAAGATATTAGTTGCAAGTGCAAGTATTACTTATTTTCAAAAACCTTTACCAGGTTATGGACTAAGTGCCATAGATATATGGACTCACTCAATAGGATGTGCGGTAATAGCAGAACTATTAGCAAAAGAATTCTCTTTTTCAGAACCATCTGTTCTATTTACCGCTGGGATATTACATGATATTGGTAAAGTTATATTAAATTTATATGTTTGGAGTGAATTAGACAAAATACAAAAGATTGCATTAGAACAAGATATTACATTTATGGAAGCTGAATGGGAAATACTAGGTACAGATCATGCTGTCATTGGCTCAACATTACTAAAACATTGGGAATTTCCAGCAATACTCTACAGAGCAGTTAGAAATCATCATGATCCTGATTTGTATATTCAAGACGATGTATCTGCTATTTTATCACTAGCTAATATTATGTGTGCTATACTTGGAATAGGTGTAGGATATGACTCTTATCGATATGTTATTAGTGAAGAGTTAATTAAAAAGTTTGATATAACTAATAAAACCTTTAATATTTTCTTAGTAAAATCTCTTAAAGAAATGAAAAAAATAAAAGATATCTTATCAATTGTAACAGCATAATAATTTTCATCTCCTCTTCTTCCCTTCAATTGTTATTGTTGATCATCTCTTGACACACAAGGTTGGTATAAATATCTTTGTGCCAGAAATAAGTTATCTATAAAAGCAAAAAGGAGTAATGGCTTATTTCTCAGATAAACATAAAATAATTTTATCAGACGCTGCTGTTATAGCTGAAGAAATCGTAGGGAACTATTTCCGTTTTTCAAGTTGTGAATGGAAAAAAATGCCTTATGAGATCAAAACAGCTCAAGAATTGAATAATGAAGAAAGAATTCCTAAACATGTATTTGCACAAGTATTATTTTATACAATATCATGGGAAAAAAAGAGACGCGCAACAGATTGTTACCAATTTTATAGAATATGCCTCAATGATCCTTTAATATTACAGGAAATAAGTAAACAGTTTATATTACTGCTACCTTTTTTGGTTTATATATTAACTCATGAATTGGTGCACATAGTTAGATTTAGTAAATTTTATCATCTGCCTCATATATCAAAAAATAAAATGAAAGAAGAACAAATTGTCTATAAATTGACATTTGATATATTATCTTCTTTAAAATTAAATGGGGTGAAAGAAATTATAGACTATTATATGCCAAAGCAACTATTTGAAGAAGAATATATTAAAATTGATGATCTAAATAGCTGGCAAAAATATAGTTTAGAATCCAGTTATTTGGGTTAAAGGAGGTCGCTTATGCCTATATATGAATATGAATGTGAGAAATGTGGTAAGATTATAGAAAGTTGGCAGAAAATTAATGATCCACCTTTAACAACGTGTGAATATTGTGGTGGACGGCTACATAAACTGATTTCAATGTCCACCTTTCACCTTAAAGGAACAGGTTGGTATGTAACAGACTATGGTGGACGTAAACAGTCTCAAGCAGATAACAAAAAAGATTCTAGTTCTTCTAACACAGAAAAACAACCTTCTAAAAAGACATCATCAAAATAGAATTTTGATTTAGTTATAAAAATATAAAAAAGGGGGATATCCCCCTTTTTTATTGAAATAACATAGAGAACTTAATAGATATCTATAGATTCTTTCTTACATAATCTATAGAAATGATTTAAGCTTTAAATTTTTATTATAGATTTTTACAATATCAGATCTTGTAACTATGGCTATTACAGGAGTATTAGGAACTATTTCCTTTATCCTATTCATGCCATTAAACTCTTCTCTATCTATTAAAACTATAACTCCATAAATATTAAGTCCATCTTCTTTTGCTCTTTCAATTGCTTTTATTACTGAACCACCTGTAGTTACAACATCGTCTAATATAACAACCTTATCTCCTTTTTTCCAAACCCCTTCCACCCATCTAGCAGTACCATGTTTCTTTTTTTCTTTTCGTACAATAAAGTGATATATTTCTTTACCATATTTATATGCGGTATGCATAAGGGCAGCTCCCATTGGATCTGCACCAAGGGTTAACCCTCCTGCACCTTTTATGGGCCAGTCTTTGACAATTTCATATAATATTTCTCCTACAAGATGTGCTCCTTCAGGATCTAATGTAGTTTGTTTACAATCAAAATAATATTGACTTGTTGCCCCAGATGTTAATTTAAAACAAGGCTCTTTACAATATTTAAAGGAATTTTTTAAAATTATCTCTTTCAGTCTTTCAAGCTTTTCTTGATCCATAAAAAACTTGCTCTGCCTCCACTGTCTTTTTTAATTACAAAATCTTAAGCTGTTTTATTTTAAATTAAAACTACACCCTATTTTTTAAGTTATTAGATAAAATCTACAGGATATTAACAAGTTGTTTTTGTATTGTCACCTCCAAATAACCCCCCTTTCTGGATCTATATTTAATATTTCTCCTTCTTTTACTCGATCAATTATTCCTCTAACCCCAGCCATTATAACTACTCCTTTTTTCTCCGCCTTTTTTAGTATAGCGGGATCATAACAGTAGCTATCTATAATTACTGCATCAAATCGAAGTATTATCTCTAAATCTGGCATAGTTTCAACTACAAGAACCGTATTTTGACTGGAATCTTTATTATAATTTGGATCCAACACTACAAATCCACATACATGGGCAGAGCCAAAAGCAGTCCCTCGACCAATAATACTTCCCATTATGTGTACACGTATTACATTTGTGGTACCAGGAATTCCAGAAGGATCGCTTGCAGAAACTACTAATACATCTTTTCTATGTATAAGTCCCCTTTTTAAAGCTTCCTCCATAGTATTCTCAATCACCTCATCTGTAGTCTCCCCCTTTTCTATAACAAATCCCATAGTACCCCACAAAATAGAGGTCCGACGCAATACTTTTTGAGAATATGTCGCAACAATTATAGGAGCCTGGGGCCTATGCCTAGATATAAGCCTTGCTGTTTTCCCTGATCGTGTAATACACACAATTGCCCTTGCATGTACTTGTTTAGTAAGAAGTACTGCTGCATTGCTAATATTGTGAGATATACCACCTGAAAGTTCAGAGAACTTCTTATGTTTAAATAACATTACCTCTGCGGCCCTTGCGGTTCTATTCAACATCTTTACAGCTTCAACTGGATGCTTACCCATTGCTGTTTCCTCAGAAAGCATAAGGGCATCTGCACCATCTAAGATAGCATTTGCAATATCAGAAACCTCAGCCCTAGTAGGAGTAGGATTTTCTACCATGCTTTCTAATATCTGAGTTGCAATTATTGCAGGCTTAGCATGTTTTTTGGCTTGTTTTAACAGATGTTTTTGTGCTGCAGGGACCTGTTCTACCCTAAGCTCAACTCCAAGGTCTCCTCTAGCCACCATTATAGCATCAGCTACTGTAAGAATGTTATTGATACGTCTTATGCCACTTTTATTTTCTATTTTGGCAATAATAGGGATACAACCACCAATCTCAAACATCTTTTGTCTTATCTCATATATATCAGAGGAAGAACGGGTAAATGATGCAGCAATAAAATCTATATCGTTTTCTAGTGCAAACTTTATTGCCTCCTCATCTCTTTTGGTCAAATAAGGGGTTTCTATAGTTCTACCGGGGATATTTACACCTCGTCTAGATTTTATTGTGCCTCCTCGCGTTACTCGAGTTATTACCTCTTCATCTTTAATCTGTAAAACTCTTAATTCAATCTTGCCATCATCAATCAAGATTATATCTTGAGGTCTTATATAAGGAGCAATATTTGTGTTTATATAGATCTTTTCACTTGTTCCAAGAATAGGCTTTGGAGTTAAGATAAGTTGTTGTCCTGTTTTTAGCACTAGAACATTTTGTTCAAAATCTCCTGTTCTTATCTCTGGCCCTTTTATATCTAGTAATATTCCAGTAGTCTTATTTACCTCCTTACTTGCCCTTCTAAATAAATCTATCAGTTCCCTGTGCTCCTCTAGTGTTCCATGAGCAGTATTTATCCTTGCAATGTCACAACCTGCCCTTATAAGGGCTTTCATACGATTTAGGGTTGAAACTGAAGGTCCAAGAGTAGCTATTATTTTTGTACGATGCATATAATTACCTCTTTTATCTTTTTGATTAATTAATTATAAGCATTGAAGTTTAAAGTTTTTGTTATACTCTATAAAAATATTATTAAAAATATGATCGGAATAAAAAAATATCATTAAAGAACAAAAAAGAGGGGATATGAAACAAAAGTTTCCTATAATAAGTTTTATTGGCTGGCACAACAGTGGGAAAACAACCTTAATCAGAAAAGTTGCTTCAGAACTAAAAGATAGAGGCTTTAAAATTGGGATACTCAAATCCACCCACCACAATATAATTTCTCATAAACCAGGTAGTGATACAGATCTATATTCAAAAGATGGTATAAAGAACATAGGACTCATAGGAGCAACTGGTTCCATCTTTTATACAGATAATACCAACCTTGAAAACCCTTTATGGATCTCCTCTAAATTTTTATCAAATGTAGATATCATAATATGTGAAGGATTCAAACACTCCCCTCATATTTCAAAGATCGAGGTGGTATCCTCCAACCCTACAAAAGAATCCCTTTTAAAAGATCAAGTACCTAATGTAATAGCCTTAGCTATAAAAAAAGAATATAAAGAGTTATACGATACAACTATACCCATTTTTGATAAAGAAGATGTAAAAGGCTTAGCAGATTTTATACTTTCGTATCTCTTCCCATATAAAGATAAACAGCAACTTTATTTATTTGTAAATGGTAGATTAATTCCCCTTAAAAGATATGTAAGAGATTCTTTTAAAGGGGTGATAGAAGGTTTTATAAAGGCCCTTAAAGGTACTCAAGGGGCAAAAGATATAGAAATAAAAATAAAAAAAGAGGACTGAGCAATAAACTAAACTCAGCCCTCTATATTTATCTTTACCTATTACTTACCAGGGATGCTTGGTATACCCTTTGCGTGACATTCCATACAGTTATTTTGGGCTGTCATACCGTACTTAGCAATCTGCGGCTCATTTTCCATATAGTATTCATAATCGTCATCAACCCATTGGTTAAGAATCTTTACAGTATGCATTGCTACATCTGCTGCAAGTCTTGCACAACGATCTCTTCTTGCAGCACTCTTAAAACTCTTATTTGCCTTTTTCATCCACTTACCAACTGATATATGACAAAGAGGAGAATCACTAATAGTTACAGGCATAGAGCTTTTGTATTTGGGATGAATGGGTTTGTATTCAGGTAATTTGGTTTCTGTATACCATGCCATGATATCATTTAACATCATTTCACCTGTTTTCCCTGCTATAAAACTAGTAGCAATACCTGCACCTAGTAATGTACCGCAAATAGTACCCCAACCAATTACTCCACCATGTCCAAATCTAAAAGCATCTATTGGTAACCCTTTATAAGGTCCTCCTACTTTTCGCCTTAAGGGTAAAACCAAAGAGCCAACAACTGCATAGCAACAATATCCTTTATACCAAAGATTATAGGCAATCTTTCCTACTTCTTTAGGATCTAGCTTTTTATAACCCCATCCCCACTTTAAAGATCTTCTAGAGGCATCGGCTTCTTTTACATCAAACCCCATAGATAAAGCTGAAGCAGCAATAGCAGAACCAATAGCTATCTTCCCTGCACCTGCAATAAGATTTCTCCTTGAGATGTTACAAAGTTTCTTTTCACTCATCTCCCTCTCCTTTCAACTGTAATTAATTGGTTATCACAATAATATCCCTTAAATTTCTATAAAACTTCAATAAAAACAAGGAAAAATTAACTATAATTAATTTAATATGCAAAAAATTTTTTATCTAATAATTTTATCTTTATTAATTAACATAAAAAACAAATTATGTCTAATCTTTTTATTAATTTTACATTTACCATTATAGTTTATAAACTATAACGGTCAAGCCAAAATTTTAAATATAAATTTATTGTTGCGTACTTTTTTATTTAACGCTACCATAACGTATAATTAATTGTTTACTACTGCCTCTATATAAGGGGTTGGGAAACTAGTTTGAGTGAGGAGGTGCTTAATGAAAGTCTTAATAAATTCTATTATTGCTATGATAATAGCAGCAGCAGTACTCTTTGGGATAAGTAAAATAATGCCACAAAAAATGACTGCTTATCAACTTCAAGACATATACAATAATGTAGATTTTGATCATGCTCAAGTAGTACGAGATTTAGCCTATCATAGTCCACGTATTTTACTTACTGTACAAAATACAGGAGATGATAACTTTATCATTAAAAAGATTGAAGTTGCAAAAGATAGTCATATTAAATTAGCTGATGTAAAAAATATGTTCTAAATTCTATAGGGGGCTTTGCCCCCTTTTTTGAATTAGACATTTTAGATATTTCTTATTTCTACTCCTTTTTCTTTTAGATATTCTTTTACAGCCTTAATAGAGACTTCTCTTCTATGAAATATTCCTGCTGCAAGAGCTGCATCTGCATCTGTTTCTTTAAACACATCATAAAAGTGTTCTTCACAACCAGCACCACTTGATGCAATTACTGGTATCGTTACTGCACTTTTAACTGCTTTAATAAGCTCTATGTCAAAGCCAAGATTAGTTCCATCTCTATCAATACAATTTAAAAGGATCTCCCCCGCTCCTAATTCCTCACATACTTTAGCAAGGGTTATGGCATCAACATCCCTTCCTTCTCTACCCCCCTTTATAGTACATTGATACCAACAATATCTCTGTCCATTCGGTCCTGTTAAATTAGTCTCTATAACCGGATGTGCTGTCTCATCTGGTGAATTTACATATATGCGTCTTGGATCTATAGATATAACTACTGCTTGTGCTCCATATACCCTAGAAATCTCTTCTATAGAAGATTTGCCAGTCTTCTTTTTATTTCTTAAGTATTCCTCCACAATTAAAACTGCATCACTTCCAATAGAAATCTTATCTGCACCAGAACGGAAATATTCAGAAGCAACATCTAATGCAGAATAAAACCTACCATCCTTATCTGTATAATCTCTTATACCACCTCCTATGGTTAGAGGAACAAATACATTCTTAGAGGTCTCTTTTAATACCTCAAGCATTGGCATGTCTTTAAGTGGGAAATCTCTAAAACCTGTTATATTTAAAAACGTTATCTCGTCTGCGCCTTCCTCATAATAGCGCCTTGCAAGTTCAACAGGTTTTCCTAAATTCCTAACTCTACCCTTTTCTCTTACGTCATATTGGTCACCTTTAGTTACAACTAAATCTCCTTGATCATTACTTCTTACATCAAGACACGCAATTATCCTCTTAGCAAGTTTTGTAGTGCTTAGACGTATCTCAGGGATATATGTTGTTTGAGGTGGGGAAATAAAGTTTTTAAAGACTTTAAGACCTGCATGTCCACTCTTTTCAGGATGAAATTGAGTAGCTATTATGTTTCCTTTTTGTATAGCACTTACAAATTCATAACCATAGTCAGTTTTAGTAAGTACAACAGAGTCATCTTTAGGATCAACATGAAATGAGTGCACAAAGTAAAATTTCTCATCACCTTTTAGCCCATCAAAGATATAGGAATCTTGGGTTATCCTAATTCCGTTCCAGCCAATATGAGGAACACAGAAGTTTGTCGGGAATCTCCTTACCCTACCATTTATAAATGAAAGTCCTTTTATGCCTGGCGCTTCTTCACTTTCTTCAAATAAGGCTTGAAGCCCAAGACATATTCCAAGAAAAGGCTTATTGGAATTTAAGTAATGAAGAAGTGGCTCAAAAAAGCCCTTCTCTTTTAAACTTGCAATCATGCTCCCAAATGCTCCAACACCAGGAAAAACTAATTTATCTGCATTTATTATATCTTGAGGATCTGTTACAACTTTTACTGTTTCTCCAAGACTCTCAATAGCATTTATTACGCTTCTTACATTCCCCGCACCATAGTCTAATAAAGTAATCATAGGCTTAGTCTCCACAGAACGTCTGATAAAATTTTTCTGTAATCATAATGAACTAAATTAACTTGTGCAATTTATTTACCAGTAACCTAATCTTTTTTATAAAAAGAAATCCAATACAAGGTGAGAAAAATAGCCAATAGTTGTAGCAAAATAAAATACTATAGCAGTATGCCATGAATATCGAAATACAAATATCGCAAGAACTAATATCGCTATTGGTACTAAAAACATTGCCCACCACGTATGAGTCCACCCTCTATGGTGCCCTAACGCAGGAAGTAGTGCTAAAAAACCTAATATTGCGGCATCCTTATATTCTTTTTTCATAATTAGATATATATCTACAATAACTAAGATACTGTAAAATAAATTCTGTCCTTTAGAATCTGTATCTACATCAGGAAATAGTGCTCCTGCTAATATCAATCCAAATATAATTGTTAATCTAGTAATACTAGGATGAAGCCAACCTAAAATAGTACTTATATAGACAGCACCAGTCCCTATAATTAATCCACCTACTATATGTCCTTTATATCCTGGCATATTGTCAGTCTATGCAAATTAGATACCCTAAGTGATAATTAATATTGTAAGTTATAAAATTTTTTTGGTTATTTCTAGATCCTTACTTTTTAATAATGTCATATAATTAATTGATCTTTTATCTAACCATCCATTTAATCCAATAAACCTTATTAATAAGCTTTTATTCAATTGACTTAAGTCCTTGCCTATTTGCATACAGAAACATACATATCAGAACTTATAAAAATCTTAATCTTTAACTGTGGACTATCTGTTATGTCTATGGTTGAAATCTGTAGAAAACAATTGTTTTATAAAAATCACTTTCTACCTAGATATTCTTAAAACATCTATATTCCCCCATCAGCATAAACTAATTATAATTACGTGCTACAAACAAAATAAACCAGAACTGCTCAGTAAAAAAACGTCTTATCAGTATTCTGATACTCTGGGATAATTGTAAGTGTACTAATTACTTTCCTTTATTTGGTTATTAAAAACCCAATAAAATATATAGAGAACTGCCAAAATAGCTGGCCAATAGGAAAAGATAATTATACAAAAACCTCTAAAAAACTCCTCTAAAAAATATTAGGACTTTAATCTATCTCTCAAAGATAATAGAGAAGTATTAAATACCTCTTATCTCATCACCCTACCCCCACCCCCTTTTTCCATCACTTACAACTGCTAGCTTTAAGATATCTCCTATACCCCCATTGCCTCTATCTCTTTTTTGTATAGCCTATTTCCACCACTAGGTTATTTAGACTAGTAACGATGAGTCCTTTTAAAAGTACAAGATATCCTGCAATAAAAGTATAATAGCTTTCTCTAAAATTTCTAAAGCCGCCTCCCCTATTGATAGCCTTTTTCATAACTACTTCAGCCAAAAATAGTGATTAAATTATAACCTTCACAGGCATTACTAGCTATAAACTAGACAAAAGAGGCTTTTAATCTGGTAAAAAACCATATTTTTTATATATCTCCTTTGCAGTATCTGATCTTATAAATTCTAAAAACTTTTGAGCATTTTCTGGGTTCTTACTAGTCTTTAACGGGGCTATAAAATAGTTTACTTCATTTCTTTGGTCTAATTGCTCCCCTGGTTCAATACCCATTAAATCTAGTCCTTTCCTTTCTGCCTCAAGCACCTCTGTTGCCCAAACAGGGCCTACATCGCATGTCTTTTTAAGAAGTCTTAAGGGAGTTTCCCTATGATGCACTATTGTAAAGATAGTTGTTGCTTCTGCTCGCTTCTCTTCCATAATCCTATTCACAAACTCATCTCCACCAGCTTGGCGATACATGTTTATTATATAATTTGCAATATCTTCATATTGTGGGTTGGGTTGCGATATCCTAACATCATCTCTACCAAGATCCCCTACTTCTTTTATGCCTTTGGGATTGTCTTTGTGCACCATGAGTACAATCCTATTGTGCAGATAGATAAAACTGTCATCTATACTAATAAGCCCTTGCTCACTTAATTTCTCCATTGCCTCCTTGCAAACAGAAGCATATACATCAGGCCTTCCAGGAATAATCTTATCCTTAAACTTTGCCCCACCTGCTAATATCTGTTTTAACTCAAGCCCTGGTGGTAAAGTCTCATAAAAAATCTTCTCTATTTCTGGATATTGCTTTTTAAAAGCACCTATCAACTCATCCATGACCATAAATTGATTACCTGCTACAAATAAAATGAGCTGTGCATCATCAAGATATTCAAGTCCGTGAAGATCGTCTTGTCTAGACTCTGGAATAACTGGAAGTGGTACTAATAAATTTTCCATTTTTCCTTCTCCCCCCTTTTAATAACTAAAATTTATTCTTTATCTGTTAGTTATCTTATAGTAGGTTATATATAAAAGTAAAGGTTTAATAAAATTAAACAACGGGCCCTTATCAAATGACACTTGGTGGACTTAGTATCCAAATATTGCAACCTTTAAAGGGAAAGCACTATCCTGTTAACACAGAAATACCAATAGAGTTTACAATCACTTTAGACTGTGGCTGTCCTACATGTTTTAAAAATCCAAACTTTAATGTTGAATTACTTCTCTTTACCCCTCAAGGTGAAAAAAAGAGTCTTGATCTAACCTTTAATCCCAAAATGGCTACATTTAACTCTAAAATAACTAGCACTCAAAAGGGAGAGTATCAAATTGTTATAAGAGCTATACAGCTTGAGTCTGGACGTGCAGGAGAAAAAGGCACTAGTTTTTTTGTAGGCTAAGCTCTGTCCTCTCTTTTCCTCTCTCTAAACACAAGCCTTATTGGAGTATACGGAAGCTCTAAAAGCTTTCTAAACTTATTTGCTAGAAATCTCTTATAGCTCTCTGGTACCACATCTGGATAGTTTGCAAATATAAGAAATGTAGGAGGTTTTATTGCAATCTGAGTAGTATAATAGAGTTTTAGGTGATGTCCTTTTGAAATAGGCGGGGTCCTAGAAAGCAATGCCTGTTGTAAGACCTTATTTAGGGTTGAAGTAGATACCTTTGTACAATACTGATCATAAATAGTTTCTATTAAATCAAATAGCTTTTTAATACCCTTTTTGGTCTTAGCAGATAATGTGAGATGAGCTGCATAGGGGATAAAACTTGTCTCATCTTTGAGCTCAAGGCTACGAACCCTTCTAAGCACTTTATCATCTTTTAAGAGATCCCATTTATTAAAAGCTGCAATGATCGCCTTATCCTGCTTACTGGCATATCCTAACAGTTTTTTATCTTGGTCTGTCACACCCTCTGTTGCATCCATTAAAACAATAGCAATATCACATTCCTTAAGGGCATCTATTGCCTTTATGACACTAAACTTTTCAAGTTTTTTCTTAACCTTACTCCTTCTTCTTATACCTGCTGTATCTGTAAATATGATTGGATATTTACACGCTCCTTCCACAAGACTATCTACTGCATCACGTGTAGTACCAGCAATGTCTGTAACTATCATCCTTGGTTCACCAAGAATCGCATTTATTAAAGATGACTTGCCAACATTTGGCCTTCCTATAACAGCAACTTTAATAGGAGAATCGTCTGGGATGAGTTGAGCTTTCTCTTTTTTATCTTCTTCTATATCTTCTTGTTCTAATTCCCTTTCCTGTTGTTGCTCTAGACACCCTTTGTCTTTAAGGCATTCTATAACAAAATCCATAAGTTCATCTATACCTATGCCGTGTTCAGCAGAAATAGCAAACACTCTATCTGCACCAAGCTGATAAAACTCTGAAGCAAAAACAAAGTGCTTTGGATCATCTACCTTGTTAACTACAAAGATAATATCTTTACCAAGACGTCTTAGTTCTTTAACCACATCAAAATCAAAGGCTGTAAGTCCTTGCTTTGCATCAAGTAATAAAAGAACAATATCCGCATCTTTAATAATCCGCATACTTTGTTTGTGAATAAATTCACCTATGGGATCTATCTCTACAATGTCAAAAAGTCCACCTGTGTCAACGATCTCAAGTTCCACATCATCATAGTTTATCACTTGAGTCTTTATATCTCTTGTAACCCCAGCAGTATCATCAACCAAAGCAGACCTTGTACGCGTAAGCCTATTAAATAATGTGGACTTGCCAACATTGGGTCTGCCAGCAAAGATTATTAGAGGGATCTTTTTATCTCTTTTCTTTTTCATATTTTTATCTTACACCAAGTCTCTTTTTGATCTCATCTAGTCCAAGCTTTTTTATGACTCTGTCAAAGCGTGCGCGTCTTTTAACAGTTTCATTAAAAATAGCAACCGCTTTTTTCAGTATAAGTACAGCATCTTCATCTTTATTAATTGTAGTTATCTCTATACCAGCAGTAGGACGCACACCACCATGGCCCCCAATAAAGACCTTGTAACCACTTCTGACCCCAACAAATCCTAGATCAACCGTATTTGCCCAGGAACAACATGCAGGACACCCTGATATGGCTATCTTAAATTTAGGAGCTGTTAAAATCCTTGCACACTCTTCAAATAATACCTTTGACAGCGAAAGAGTATCTTGAAAAGCAAGCTTACAATATGGCCTTCCAACACAAACACGTGCTGTAGATATATCCCGTGCCTTTCTAATAACTGCTCCAAATGACTCTAATTGCTTAATAACCTCTTTGGCACTGTCTAAGTCTAGATTTAAAATCATCATCTTTTGTGCAGTAGTGGGATGGATTAAAGCTCGTTTTTCCCTTGATATCTTTGCAAATATCTCCAGTAAGTCAGCAGATATTATTGCACCTGGTATCTCAACTGTAATTGCATAGGAGCCATCCTTTTGTATCATAACACCCCTTGGTATCTGTTGCTCCATAATAGTTCCTCCTTATAGATTTTTATCGATTTTTAAACTAAAACATTCCCCAATTACTGGCTTCCATAGCCTTTATAAGGTGTAATAACGCTGTGTTAAAAGGTGTAGGTATCTTAAGCTCCTCACCCAATCTTACTATAGCTCCATTTATAGCATCTATCTCTGTCTTTTTTCTTTTTAATCTATCTTGAAGCATAGAAGATTTATTCTGTGCTGTCTTTTTACATACTTGTTCCACAAGAGAAATTGCCTCTTTTAGATTAAGACCAATGTCAACTCCGTGTTTTTTTATAACCTCTAAAGCCTCTTTAACTAAAGATTGCTGTAGGTCTTTTGCATCTTTTAGTTCGATAATTTTACCATTTGGTATACAAAGTATTGCACTAAGGGCATTTATTCCAACGTTTACTAAAAGTTTCTGAAAAATCCTTTTTTTTATATCTTGCTCAACAAATGTATGCCAACCACTTTCGTTAAAGATGTGTGCAAGTACATTTAAATCTTTTAAAAAGACTTCATCCTTTGTAAAATAAGGCCCAATAAAGGTGTCTCCATCTCCCGCATCTCTTATACAGCCCCACTCTAGGCTATTTGCTCCTTTGGCTGTAGTACCAAGAGCTATTTTTTCTTTTGATACAATATCTAAAAACAGTCTCTCGTGTCCTAGCCCATTTTGAAGGCTCAATACCTTTGTATTTTCTTTGACAAAGTCTTTTATAGTGTTTATAGCTTTTAGGGTGTCATAATTTTTGACTAAAAAGATTACCCAATCTGGTGAAAATGTTAGATCTTTTGACAAACATATAGGTACTTTTATACAAAATTGTTGATTATCTTTTATAATAGTAATCCCTTTTTCATTAAGAAATGTTACACGTTTTTTATTGTAATCTAAAAGGGTTACATCAAAGTTATGTGCCTTTAAACTAGCAGAAAGGAGGCAACCTAATGCACCTGGTCCAATAATTGCTATTTTTATAGCATTTGGATCTAAATTATTCATTATTTTTCACCAAAAACTCTAGAAATTTAACAAATTTATAAATTTATCTAATAATTAGTTTAACTATGAATAATAAAAATAAAAACTTTTTTCTACTAAGCAAAGAAGAAGTACTTAAAGAATTAAACACAACTGAACAAGGTCTCTGTGAGAAAGAAGCTCAAAAGAGATTAAAAGAATTTGGACCAAATGTCATAACCCAAGCCTCTCGTAGATCTATTGTCTTGATGTTTTTAGAGCAATTTAAAGATCCCCTTGTAATACTTTTAATCATTGCAGCTATTATCTCTCAGGCAATTGGAGAATCAAGTGATGCTATAGTAATACTCATCATCTTAATTCTAAACAGCATTATAGGTTTTGCACAAGAGTTTAGGGCTCAAAAGGCGATAGAAGCCCTAAAGAAAATGGCTGCCCCTCATGCACTCGTTAAACGTGATGGACATATAAAGGAAATACCTACCAAAGATATAGTACCAGGAGACATTGTCATCATTGAAGCAGGTATGATAGTGCCTGCAGACCTAAGGCTTATTGAGGTAAAAGGATTAAAAATAGATGAATCAGCCCTTACAGGAGAATCTATAGCAATAGAAAAACATAGCAACAGGCTCTATGATCCTGATGCAGTTTTAGCAGAGATGTCCAATATGGCTTTTAAAGGTACAATAGTTACTTATGGAAGGGCTGTTGGAGTATGTGTATCTACTGGAATGCAGAGCCAGATGGGACAAATTGCTACACTAATTGATGAGGCAAAGGAGGTAAAGACCCCTCTTCAACAACGACTTGCCAAAGTTGGAAAAAACCTAGCCATAGCGGCTGTATCAATATGTAGTGTTGTATTTGTAGTTGGACTTCTTCGTGGCGTTAGTGCAATGGAGATGTTTCTTACAGCAGTAAGTCTCGCAGTTGCCGCAGTACCAGAGGCACTTCCTGCAGTTGTTACTATAAGTCTTGCACTTGGTGCAAAAGAAATGGTCAAACAAAATGCCCTTATAAGAAGGCTACCTGCAGTTGAAACACTAGGTTCTGTAACATGTATCTGTACAGATAAAACTGGCACTCTTACCTTAAATAAGATGAAAGTCACAGATATTGTAAATGATCAACTAAAGCCATTAAGTGAACCCCAGTCAGAAAAAGATAACCTGCTTTTAATTGCAATGGCGATATCTAATGATGTAAAAAGATCTAAAGACAACACCCTTGTTGGAGATCCTACCGAGATTGCACTCTATGAAGAGGCTAAAAAAAGAGGGTTTGAAAAAGACATTCTAGAAAAGAAATATCCCCGTATATCAGAAATACCCTTTAGTTCTGAAAGACAAGCTATGACAACAATCCATAAATTTGATGATAAGATAGTTGCATTTACCAAAGGTGGCTTTGAGGCAATATCTTCAATGTGTAAGGAATTTGATAAAAAAAGTGCAAAAGATATACACCTTAAGCTTGCATCCTCTGGTAAAAGAGTCCTTGCATTTTGTATAAAGTTTCTCAACAAGGACTTTAAAGAATATGAAGTAGAAAAAGATATGGAATTCTTAGGTATTGTTGCTCAAATAGACCCACCTCGTCCAGAGGCAAAAGAGGCTGTTAAGACCTGTATAAATGCAGGAATTGTACCTATTATGATTACAGGAGACCATCCTGTAACTGCACTTTCTATAGCAACAGAAATTGGAATAGTAGCTAATAATAGAGACAAACAGTCCAATAAAGTACTTACAGGAAAAGACATTAAAAACATGAGCCTTGAAAAACTTAAAGAAGTAGTCTCTCAAATACGCTGCTATGCCAGAATCTCTCCAGATCAAAAATTAAAGCTAGTTAGTGCACTTCAACAAAAAGGAGAGGCTGTTGCTATGACAGGTGATGGAGTAAATGATGCCCCTGCTCTTAAACAAGCAGAAATAGGGGTTGCAATGGGTATTAATGGCACAGATGTAGCAAAACAAGCAGCAGATATGATACTTTTAGATGACAATTTTGCCACTATTGTAAAGGCTATAAAAGAAGGAAGAAAGATATTTGATAACATAAAGAAGTTCTTTAAATATACACTAACAAGTAATTCTGGAGAGATATGGACCATATTTTTAGCACCCTTTCTAGGACTGCCCATACCCCTTCTTCCCATACACATATTGTGGATAAATCTTGCAACAGATGGACTTCCTGGACTTGCTCTTACTGTAGAGCCTGCAGAGCCAGATATTATGAAAAGGCCCCCACGACGCCCAGAAGAAGGACTCTTTGCCGGTGGACTATGGCAACATATGTTTGTTGTAGGTCTTATTATGGCAGGAGTTTGTCTTTTGACCCAATGGGGTGCAATAAAGCTAGGAAGTCATTGGCAAACTATGGTCTTTACAATACTTTGTGTCTCACAGTTTGGACACTGTCTTGCTATAAGATCAGATAAGATATCTATTTTTAAACAAGGTTTTTATTCAAATCCTGCACTATTTTGGACTATAATTGGTAGTATAATAGCACAGCTTGCAATTATATATGTGCCTTTTTTACAAAAGTTTTTCCATACTCAAGCACTTAGCCTAAAAGAACTTGCTATTACCTTTTTGCTTTCAAGTGTGGTATTCTGGGTAGTAGAATTAGAAAAGTGGGCAAAAAGGCACAAAATCTTAAAATACACCTAGAGTTAGATTAGAGATATAAAGATGTATCTTGCAAGAACACTAACTAAAAATGGCGAATGGAACTTTTTTATAAGACAATCTTATCAAGATGAACAGGGTATTTGGAGAAGTAGAGAGCTATTTGACTTAGGGGTAGAGCCTTCAAAATACATCCACTACCTTGGCAAAAGTGGATACTACTTTGATGAAGTAATATTAGAAGAACTCTCTAAAAAAGGGGTTAAATGCAGTCAAGATGATCTTGAGGATATATTTTGGCTGTTTTTAGACCCAGATATAAAGCGGATAATAGAAGACTTTGGCTCTAGATCTAGACGTAAGAAAAATCACAAACGACTGACTAGGGCTGAACGTAAAAAACTTTTTAAAAAATTACATCCATTTGACAAAAGAAGGATATGTTTTTTGCGCCTTGGTCAAATAAATATGGATGATCTTATAGAACAACCCTTAGCATGTTATAGAGTACTGTTATTTAAATCAAGGGATGAGATTGAACAGATGATAAACCAAATGGAGGGGAGACTGCGTCCATGGGAAAGACGCGGGTATCTATATGCAATCTTTAATATCCCTTCGTATTTTGGTTATAAAATGACTCGCTTTGTCCCAGATGCCCAACCACTTAAGGATATTGATCGCTTCTTTTTAGATTCTATATGCCAACTAAATAGAGATCCAGAATTTTTTCTTGGCATAGACGATTGGAGAAAAGATATACTACATCCTTACCTACAGACATATTTATTTATGTATTTTGACTGGGCATTTAGATCTCCTGGAGCAAATCCTAAATATGGAATAACAAAACCTAAAGGCAAGACCATAAAAAAATATCTAAAAATGATGGGACTTAGTCTTGATGAATATGAAGACATGAGTGCAGAGGAATTATCAAGATACTTTAAACAACAAGCACTTAAAAAACACCCAGATCATGGTGGATCACATGAAGAGTTTATTAGATTACAAAATGCCTATGAGGTCCTTTTAAAGAGAAAAACTTGGGCATAAGACTTGTATTTTTAGGATTAATCCATTAAAAGTTTCTGTATTTTCTTTAGAGAGTATACGTGTTAAAATTTTTATATTCATGCAATACGAAAGAGTTATTAAGATTAAAAATAGGTTAGGGCTTCATGCAAGACCTTCTGCAAGATTTGCACAACTTGCTAGTAAATTTGAAGCTAAGGTATGGCTTATAAGGGATGGAGAAGCAGTAGATGGTAAGAGTATCTTAGAAGTATTGACCCTCGCATGTCCTCAAGGAAGTGAGTTACTCGTTAGGGCAGAAGGTCCAGATGCAAAAGAAGCAGTAAATGCACTTTGTGAACTAGTTGATTGTTGCTTTGGTGAGATAGACTAGTTGTAAGGCTAGATGTGGCTGCGAAACAGCTCAAGTAGAAGTAGAAGAGGTAGGTAGAGATGAGCTTAGAATACAGAAATGGTCCTATAGTCCTTAAAGGTGTTGGAGTCTCTCCGGGTATAGCAATTGCTCCTGCTTATCACTTTGACAACAAGAGGATCAAGGTACCTCGTTTTAACATTCTTCCTAATATGACAGAGCATGAATGTGCTCGCTTTAAAGAGGCAGTCTCTAAGGCAAGAGAACAAATTAGACAAATAATGGAAGACTTGCCAGAAGAGCTTAAAGATCATGCCTCCTTGCTCCAGTCGCATCTTATGATGTTAAAGGATAAGATGCTCTTTGATCGAACGCTAAACTTTATTGAACAAAATAAGATCAATGCTGAATGGGCACTTGAAAAATCATTAGAACAAATACGACAACTATTTAAACGCATAAAAGATCCATATATAAGAGAACGTATTGAAGATGTAGAGTATGTTGCAAGAAGAGTTCTTAATATACTTGCAGGAGATGTCTCAGAGGATCTGTCTTCCTTAAATGAACATGTAATAGTGGTTGCCAAAGATCTTTCCCCTGCTGATACAACTCAGATGAATCCTGAATTTGTAAGGGCATTTATAACTGATATGGGATCTCGTACATCTCATACAGCAATTGTAGCAAGATCATTAGGCATACCTGCTGTAGTGGGTTTAGAGTCCGCAAGCTCTAAGATTCTATCTGGTGAAATACTAATAGTTGATGGTACAACAGGAGATGTCATCATCTCTCCAGATAAAGAATTATTAGAAAAATATGAAGAAAAAAGAAAAGAATATATTAAGAAGCACTTAGAAACTATTGAATATAGAGAGCTTCCTGCAGAAACATTAGATGGATTTAAGGTAACTATAAAGGCAAATATTGAGTTTTTAGATGAGATTGCCTCTGTGCTTGATTATGGAGCTGAAGGTATTGGACTATTTCGCACAGAGTTTCTATATCTACAAAGAAAGGAATTGCCTAGTGAAGACATACTATTTGAGGCATATAAATATGCAGCTCAAAGACTATACCCCTACCCTGTTACTATACGTACTTTAGATATTGGAGGGGATAAGTTTGTATCAAATATCTCATTAGGAGAAGAAAAAAATCCTAACCTAGGGCTTAGGGCAATAAGACTTTGTCTTAAAGAGCCAGAGTTATTTAGAACTCAATTAAGAGCTATACTAAGGGCTAGTGCATTTGGAAACATACAGATACTCTTCCCCTTAATCTCCGGACATAGGCAGACAATGCTTGTAAAAAAATACATAAAAGAAACTCAAGAAGAACTTCTAAAACGAGGGGAAGACTTTGATCCAAACATAAAGATAGGACTGATGATAGAGGTGCCCACTGCTGTTGCAATGGCAGATATACTGGCTAAGGAAGTGGACTTTTTTAGTATTGGTACAAATGATTTAATCCAATACTCCCTTGCAATAGATAGAGTAAATGAACATGTTGCCCATTTATATGAACCTCTTCATCCTGGTATTCTTAGAATGATATATCAAACAGTCAGCGCAGCACACAGTGCAGATATTGAAGTTGCTATGTGTGGAGAAATGGCAGGGGAAATACTCTATGTACCTATATTGGTTGGGCTTGGACTAGATGAACTAAGTATGCATCCAAGGTCTATTCCTGGTGTAAAACAGATGATTAGACAAAGTAATCATGAAAAGTGTGTAGAGCTAGTAGAAAAGACTCTAACTGCCAAAACCGCACCTGAAATAAGAACGCTCCTATGTAACTTTATAAAGAATAACTATCCTGGAGTAGTAGTAAATGAAGAAAATGGTGAGATCTTTCTGCTTACAGAGGCCTATTAACAGCATTTAATGGCAGGAGTTTATATCCATATACCTTTTTGTAAAAAAAAGTGTCCTTACTGTGATTTTTTATCTTATACCAACTGTGATAGTAACAAGATAGAGGCTGTGTTAAGTGCAATAGAAAAGGAGATTGAGCTTTGGGCAAAAAGTCCTCAAATAAAGTCTCTAACATTTTCAACTATTTATATTGGAGGTGGAACTCCAAGCCTTGTAGAAGAAAGATATCTAAAAAGAATTGTAAAAAAGGCACGCAGTTTTCTACACTTTACTAAAGATATTGAGTTTAGCATAGAGGCAAATCCTGAATCTCTTACACACAGTTGGTTAGAATCTTTAGTAGAATTGGGGCTTACTAGAATTAGTATAGGAGTACAAGACCTTACAGAAAAAGGACTTAAAGTCTTAGGTAGGATTCACACCTATAAAGATGCATTATCTGCTATTGAATTGGCCAAGAGTTTTAAGAACCTAGATACTTCAGTAGATATAATTTATAACTGGCCTGGGCAAAACCTTAAAGATCTAGAAACAAGCCTATCCCTTTTACTCGCCTTAAGCCCTCAACATATATCAGCTTACGAATTAAATATAGAGCCTAAAACCAGATTTTATGCCCTTTATAAAAGGGGAAGACTCTTGTTACAAAAAGAAGACAAGGCAGAAGAGATATATAACTATCTTTTAGAAGCCTTAAGGAAACAAGGCTTTAACCGATATGAAATCTCTAATTTTTCACTGCCAAATCATGAGTGTGTTCATAATATAAACTACTGGGAAAATGGTCCTTACCTAGGTATTGGTCCAGGGGCTGTTAGTTTTTTACCACCTGTGCGAGGAAAAAATCCATCTAGCCTAACAAAGTATTTAAAGGGTGTAGAGAGCTCTAACGTCCCCTTTTGGGCAGAAAGGGAAGAGCTTGATAATGAAGCTAGATTTAGAGAATCTGTAGTCTTAGCCTTAAGAATGATGAAGGGATTTAATGTATCCTATATGGAAAAAAAATGGGGATTTAATGCATTTAAATATTATGGGAATAAGATCTTTATGCTTTGTGATTGTGGATTACTAAAGGTAGATAATGACCAGATCTTTCTTTCACAAAAGGGGATTAGACTTTCTAATCTTGTCTTTAGAGAATTGGTTTAAATCCTTTTAACATATCTCCATTTTGAATCTCCCCTACCCTTTTTTCTCCTTTTTTGAACAAGATTCATAAATGTTACCACGGTTATTCCTACATAAATATTACGTTTTTACCTATTTGTTACAATTTTGTGTACACTTTTGAAGTTA
>CAZODM010000018.1:0-1583 GCA_964578585.1 uncultured Desulfobacterales bacterium
GCCCTTAAGACAATTGCAAGGTCAGTTGCTTCTTCATGTGTAAAGGAGCCTGTAATTTGAGCGTGTCCCCCTGCTATCTTTTCTCTTATTACTGGTGCAGAGCGAACCACTCCATCAAGTACTATTGCAAGACGTTTCCCTACGTTTGCTCCTGTTATTTGTTCAAATATCCTTGCCCCTCTATCTGTAAGTGTTAGAGATACATAAGGTTGGTTATATGGTCCGCCTATTCTTACATGGGCAGTTTTAATTGCATCCCCTGTCATTAATGTTTTATTTTTGAGTAATATAGGAACCTTATATCGTCTTCCTGTTTGAGGATCTGTCCTAACCATAAAGTATACGGAGTCACCAGGAGGTATTTCTCCTTTAAGTGCTTTATTTACAGCTTTTCTATTGAATTCTTGAGAAGGAGAAAGTCGTCCATCTTCTATGGCTTGTTCTATTAAGCGATTTAGATCAATATTAGCAGAGTCATCTACGAGTTTAAATTCAAGTTGAGCGGTTTCTCCAATTAGTTTTATAGCTCTTTTAGGATTTTTAATACCAGGAAGCTGTACTACTATTTCATCTTTTCCTCTTCTTACAATGACAGGCTCTGTTACTCCAAATTGGTCTATTCTGTTCCGTATTATTTCAAGTGACTGTTCTACTGCATTATCCCGTATAAATTTTTCTTCTTTAGGAGATAATTTAAGGGTAATTTTAGGGAAATTGCCTTGATCATTTATAGAGACAATTTCTAGATCAGAAAATTCATTATTTAATAAATTTTTGACTTCAGCAAGCGCTCTTTTATTGGGAAGAGAAAATACTACTTCACCCTTTTTAGGACTTGGTAGTTCAACTACGGATATATGTCTATGCTTTAAGGCTTCTTTTAGATCTCTAGCAGAGTTATTAAGTGCATTTATAACTGCTTGATCAACATCAACCTTAAGTATAAGGTTCATTCCCCCCTGAAGATCAAGCCCCAATCTTAATCCTTGACTATAGATGACCTTCTTATACCACTTGGGAAGGTTACTAGTAAAAGATGGCAAAACTAAAATTATTGCAAGCACAAAAAGAAAAACTACTAAAGCAACTTTCCAACGAATAGCTTTTGGCATTTTAGACTCCTTAATATGAATACAACTTAATCCCTAGAGATTCTTTTCAGGATCTAGTTGCACTTACTTATACAAAGCTAATGGATTTTGCAAGTTATAGATACTACAAAACTAAAAAAATAAAAAGAGGTATAGCAAAAAAGCTATACCTCTTTAAAGAAGAGATTTTGGTTATAGTGACTATCTTTTCATATTAAGTAGTTCGCTAAGCATCTGATCTGTTACAGTAATGATCCTTGAGTCTGCCTGAAATGCACGTTGGGTAGTAATTAATTTTACAAACTCAGTACTGATATCTACTGTAGATTGTTCAAGAGCATTTGATGCAATAGAGCCTAGTCCATTTGTACGTGGAGGTCCTGTTACTGGGGCTCCTGAAGCTGTTGTTTCCCGCCATAGATTACCACCTTCACGACTTAAATCCGTTGGGCTTGGGAATCTTGCAAGCGCCACTTGTGCAAGAGATATAAT
>CAZODM010000018.1:1683-28922 GCA_964578585.1 uncultured Desulfobacterales bacterium
GGAATATCATTATATATTGTACCATTATAATCTATATCTACTGTTTGATCATCATGGTTATAGCTTAATATTGTTGCTGTTTTCCCATTGTCAAAGCTTACTGTTAGTCCACCTGCTGGAAGCTCATTTTTATATAGTTTTTCAATATCAATTGGTGTATCAAGGGTATCATTGCTTCCATTTGCGTCTAAATCTGCCTGCCAGCCCAATACATGTAACGTGTATCGTCTAATATTAGTGGTACTTGTTACAATTGGGACATCTGTCCAAACTGTTCCTGTTGAAGGATCTTTTACTGTTACACTACTAGTTGTCGGATCAAAAGAGGTAATTAGATAGTCACTTGTAGTACCAGTTGATGAGGCTGTAATCTGTATAGGGAGTCCACTTGCAGGTATTGAGTCTAGATCCTCTATTGCAAATGGTGTAGCAAGTTGGTCGTTTACTCCGTCTCCATCCACATCTATTTTTAGATTAGATACATTTTTATCATATATTGAATCTATTTGTCCTTGAGGAGTAAATTTTATATAACCTCTCATTAACATCCCTTTAGAGGAACCTGTAATACCGCTTCTGTCATCTTCTGGATTCATTGTTACGAGGAATTCCCATTCTCTTTCTTGTTTAGTTCTATCAAAATAAATAGTTAATTCATGGGTGTTACCTAGGCTATCGTATACATTAAATGTAGTTTTATATTCATAGTTTACATCCGGGGTAAGAGTGCCATCATTTGCTACCCAATCAGCGGAAAGAGTATTATCACTTACAGGACCAGTAACTCTACTGTCTAGATTTACTGCAATAGTTGCTTGTGTGGTCGCAACAGGTGGAGAAGAGTTAGATATTTGTATATTGGTTATACTTCCAACAATCTCTGCCTTACCATCAGGCTGAGTTTCCATCTTCCAGCCCTGTACTCTAAGTCCTGCAGGATTAACTAAGTATCCATATTGATCTACATGGAATTCTCCAGCACGAGTATAGTAGGTACTGTTTTCTATCTTAGGATCACTTAATATAAAAAATCCCTGTCCTGCTATTGCTAAATCTGTAGGAGAGGATGTACTTTCAAATGAGCCTTGGCTAAATATAGGTGATACATCAGCAAGAGAACAGCCACGGCCTACTTGAGATCCTCCTCGAGCGGTATTTATTGTTTGTGCCATGATGTCTTGAAATGTTGCTCTTGCAGCTTTAAACCCCATAGTATTTATATTTGATATATTGTCACCTATTACTTGCATGGCAGAACCCATGCTTATTAGACCACTTACTCCTGAATACAGAGAGCTTGTTAAGCCCATATTAGACCCCCTCTATAATTAGATTTTAATTAGTTACTTTTTCTATTTCACCCAAGTCTATTTTAGCTGCTCCATTATTTAACAATAATTGTGGTAAAGCTGTTTCATCCTTTGGATATTCCACTGAAGAAACAATACCTGTAGTCCAATCAGTTACTTTTACTTGTTTACCTTTTATATCCTTTGCAGTTATATGGATTGTATATGTACCTGGTTTTACCTTATCACCATTATCATTTGTACCATCCCAAGACAGCTTATGATTACCAGATGAGAGTGGACCAAGGTTGATATTTTTTATAATTCTTCCACTTTGATCTGTAATTACACAAATACATTGAGCTGCAGGATCTGCTAAATCAAATTCAAATGGCTTAGGACCATTTTTGTCTACATACAATTGATCCCCTTTGTAACGTACAAATTTACCCAAAAGTGAGACAGTATCTAATCTAGTTCTATCAGTATCTGCTTTTACAAGTTTTTCCATTGATTCATTATTTTTATACATAAGATCCACTAAGTTAAATTGTGCTACTTGGGTTGCCATTTGTTCACTGTTCATAGGATGCATTGGATCTTGATATTCAAGTTGTGTTATAAACAATTTCATAAAGTCATCTTCTGATAAAGTTGTTCTTTGTTTTGGATCCTTTTTCAATTTTTCAATTTTTTCTTCTAGTTTTGAATTATTTTCATTATTAGTTATTTGATTAGTTGTTTGCGATATATTTTTCGGACCTAATACGTCGCTGTTTAGATAGTTTGTGATCATAGTCCATCTCTCCTTAAATTAAATAATGAGATGTAATCCATTTTTGAGAACTTGAATATGGTTAT
This sequence comes from uncultured Desulfobacterales bacterium, assembly GCA_964578585.1. Taxonomy (GTDB): domain Bacteria; phylum Desulfobacterota; class Dissulfuribacteria; order Dissulfuribacterales; family JAMONC01; genus JAMONC01. The sequence goes on from CAZODM010000018.1 coordinate 3,834, forward strand.
TAGTTAAATTTATATTATTAATGTTATGATCTTCTGTATCAAAATTAAAAGTATCTAGTTTATTTTGTTTTTTAGAGTTATTATATGAATTAGAATAAAACTTGTTTGAATTCATATTTAAGTTTACAAAACAATTATTTAGTTGAAGTCCACCTTGTGCTAGTTGTTGTTTAAGTAGCTGTAAATTAGCTTCTAATATCTGTCTGATATCAGGATGATCAGCTATAAATGTTGCGTTTACGATATTATTGTTTATTTTAAGTTCTATTTTGATTTTGCCTAATTCAGGAGGATGTAATTGTAATGTCGCAGAATTTTTATAAAAGAAAATATTTTTATTAACATTATCTTCAATGAAGTTACTTATTTGATTAATAATATTTTTATTATCTATATGCAGGTCATTATTATGTTTAGTGTTAATTATATTATTATGATATAATACGAAATCTGTCTGTTTCATATTATTAATTGGATCAATCTGATTTTTATCAGATATAGATTTTATTTTTCCAATATTTTTAATTGTTGTTTTTAATGTTGTAATGTTATTATTTATGTTTTTGTCTTTAATGTTGTTAAAGTCATAATTAGTAGAATTTAGTAATATATCTTTCTCTTGATTAACAGTAATGCTACTAGTTTGTTTAGTATTTTTGTTTAGAAAATAGTGAAGTTTGTTTTTGTTTGTGTTAATAAGCTTATCTTCAAGTTTTGACTGTCGATTATTTTTGTTATTGTTAATAGTTATGTGTCTGATATCTATTATTTTATTTTTAAATTTATCTTTTATTGCTATTTTATTATTTATATTGCTATTTGGATTTTCTTTTTTTGATAAAAGTTTATCTCTAATATTATGTTTATTTGATTTGTTGTTTAAGTTTAATTTTGTTGTATATATTTTATCTTTTTTATATTTAATGATAATTTTGTCTATATTAAATTTTTTATTATGTATATCAACTTTGTTAAATGTTTTAAATATTTTTTCTTGAGACAAATCCGTCTCTTTAAATTTTTCTCTATCTGTAGCTGATAAATTCAAATTCCATTTTTTTACATGATTATTTATTTGACTGAATTTTAATTGTTTTATTGTTTTAATTGTAGAATGACTAATATATTGCTGTTTTGCTTTTTTGTTTTTAGATGTTGTTGCTATCCATTTGTGGTTATTCTTTTTATTTATATTTCTTATATATTTTAATTTTAATTTATTTTTGTTGAATATTGATTTTGATATATATTTATTAATATGTTTTGTTATATTTATTTTTATTTTTTTATGATTTGTATTTTTATGGTTTGTATATGTGTTTAAATTTAGATAATTTTGAATACTATTATTTATAGTTAGGTAAGATATCTCAATATCTTGAAATTGATTTTTTGTATCATTTAATATGTTCTTATATTGTTTATTTTTATGTATATTTTTATTGTTATCTTTAATTAATTTATGTATATCTTTTTCTTTTATATTATCATTTTTGGTATTTACATCAAATTTATTATTTGCTATATTTTTTTTATTTTTACTTTTTATTTTAGTTTTATCTAGATGGTTTACTTGTTTATTATCTTGTAACTCTTGATGATAAATTTTCAAAAAGTTATTATTAGCACTTGTATTATTTTGTGCTGATTCATTATTGGTGATTTTTAATCCTTCTTTTGTTGAAGGCTTTAGTTCTATGTGAGGCAAGTTAAATGATGGCACCTTTGCCTCCTTAAAATAGGATTTTTATTTTCTTTGTTTCTAAAGAAAAGCAAGAGTTATGCCTTTATAACTTTGATAGTTATTAGATGAAGTTAAGGCTTTTTTTGTTGTTTTAATCGGATATCCTTTTAAAAGGAATGAAAAATACTCCTCTTTTATGCAGGAAAAGCTTTCCTACTAGTTTTATAGGCAAGATTTGGGTACACTTTTAAAAAACATTGCATATATTTAAACTAAGGTGTATCTCATTATTAAACTAAAGTATTAGAGGAGTAACAAATGTCTAAAAAGGTAAAAGCCATTGTTACTACTGGATACGGTACAAATTGTGAAGTAGAAATGGCTCATGCATGTAAAATAGCTGGAGCAGATCAGGTTGATATTGTACATTTGAGTGATTTATTAGATGGTTCTGTTAGGTTAATGGATTATCATTTTTTAAATCTTCCTGGTGGATTTTTGGATGGTGATAATTTAGGGGCAGCACAAGCAGGAGCAAATAGACTTCGTCATGCAATTGTTGCAGGTACTGGTAAGACTTTATTAGAGCATATAATCGAATTTATTAAAAATGGAGGATTAATACTAGGTGTTTGTAATGGATTTCAGTTAATGGTAAAAACAGGGCTTTTGCCTGGGTTTAATGAAGATTATACATCACGTTTAGTAAGTCTTACTTATAATGATTCTGGTAGATTTGAAGATAGATGGGTAACATTAAGAGTATTACCAAATACAAAATGTATATTCACAAAGGATATAGATTATATAGAGCTGCCTGTACGTCATGGAGAAGGTAAGTTTATTTCTAAAAGTCAAGAGATATTAGATAGACTACAAGAAAATGGCCAGATTGTTTTTCAATATATTGATCCCAACAGTGGTGAGCCTACTCAAGATTATCCATTAAATCCAAATGGCTCACAGATGGCTATTGCAGGAATATGTGATCAAACAGGCAGGTTGTTTGGACTTATGCCTCATCCAGAGGGTTTTACTCATGCTACTAACCATCCTCTTTGGACAAGAAAAACATTAGAGAAAGAGGAGGGAGCAGGAGTAAAACTTTTTAAAAATGCAATTGAATATATACGTTCTAATGTTATCTAACGATTGTAAGAACTAATAAAATTAATAAATGGGCAAAGAGACAAGCTCTACATTTTCTGGATTTATTTCTGAAGAAGGTATTTCTAAGTTATTCAAATCACTATCACAATTAAGACGTGATTTTATACAGGTTATCTCTGTAATTGCGATCTTTTCATTTTTGATATATTGGATCTCTCCTGATATCTTAGCATTTCTACAAGATTCTCTTAATCAAAGACTGGCCTTTTTTAATGTAATGGAGCCAATTTTGGCAATGCTAAAGATAGCATTTGCTACTTCTATAATCATTTTGGCTCCATGGCTTCTTTATAAAATAGCATCAATTTTAGTAAGGCATTTTGGACTTAATCGTCGTTTCGCAATATTTTGCGTAATTTCTGCCACTTTTTTATTTTATGCTGGAGTACTTTTTTGTTTTTTCATAACTTTGCCCTTTGGAATTAAATTTTTACTTTCTTATCAAGGTCCTCATTTAAAGGCTGTTATTTCTCTTGATAGATTTGTTAATTTTGTATGTCTATTTTTAGTTTGTTTTGGTTTTATATTTGAGTTACCTCTTATTATGGTTTTATTGAGTAGAATGGGTATATGTGGCCCAGAGTTTTTTTCTAAGTATAGACGACATGCTATATTGATAATTGCGGTATTAGCAGCAGTACTTACTCCCACTCCAGATGCATTTAATATGTCGCTAATGGGCATACCATTGTATTTGCTCTATGAGGCTGGAGTTTTTATCGCTAAACTTGTCGCACCATCTAAAAAGTCAAAAAAATAACTATAATCCTGCTTGACAAGCACAATTTGTTCTATATAGTGCATTTTTCATGCTGCTATGAGCTAAAGGGACTAGAGTCTCTTTAAGAATTTTTATGAGAAAAAGGTGTGAAGTATTGAATAATCCGTATATAATTGATTATAAAAAGGATACAGATAAAAATATTATAGGCGAAATGGTGATCGCCATGGAACGGGATTCTCAAGAGTTTAAGGCAAAAATTTTAGTAGGTGAAATACCGCCAGAAGGGCTTTCTTTATATTTTGAAGATATGCCAGGACTGTTAAGGGGGTTAGATGATTGTTGGTCTAAGGGGCCAATAAAAGGAGAAGTATTTATATTTCGATCTGGTAAAAAGGTAGAGATTAATGGCAAGGTTGAAGCTGGTCTTGAACTTCTTTGTCACAGATGTTTGACTCATTATGATAGTAAGGTCTGTGCAGAATTTCATTATACATTTTTGGAGCCGCCTGTATGGAAGAAAGATGAAGAGATACATCTTAGCCCTGAAGACATTGAAGTCAGTTATTATGATGGTGAAGAAATTGAACTTTCTGATATATTTAGAGAACAAATATTATTACAACTTCCTATGAGACAACTTTGTAAGGAAGATTGTAAAGGAATTTGTCCAGGCTGTGGGGCCGATTTAAATAAGGAACCTTGTAGATGTCAAGAAACACCAGTAGAAGGTCCATTTGCTATTTTAAGAAAAATAAAAATATCTTAAGATATAAAACATTACAGCAAGATTGGAGGTCTTAAACTATGGCTGTTCCAAAGAGGAAAACATCACGTGCTCGTAGGGGTAAGCGTCGTGCACACGATGCACTTAAGACCCCAGGGCTTAGTATTTGTCCTCAATGTAATGAACTTAAACCCCCGCATCGTATCTGCCCTCACTGTGGCACCTATAGGGGAAAAACCTTTATAGAATCTGTAGAATAGGATAGGCAATAAGGCTATGGCGGCTGTTGCTGTTGATGCTATGGGGGGCGACCGTGCTCCTTTTGCAATAGTTGAAGGGGCTGTTAGGGCTACAAAAGAATTTGGCTTAGAGGTTATACTTGTAGGAGATGAATCTGTATTAGATAAAGAGCTTGAGAAATTTTCATTCCCTAGTGAGTTGTTAAAGATACATCATGCAACTCAAATAGTGGGAATGGATGAATCTCCTTCAGAGGCACTGCGTAAAAAGCCAGATTCTTCTATAAGAGTAGCCTTTAATTTAGTTAGAAAGGGTAAGGCTAGTGCTGTAGTGAGTGCAGGTAACTCAGGCGCTACCCTTGCAAGTGCAATGGTTACAGTAGGAAGGATTTGTGGGGTACGTCCTGCTATTGCTACAGTAATGCCTACCTTAAAAAATCCTGTAATTTTGATTGATGTAGGTGCTAATGTAGATTGTAAGCCTCATCACTTACTACAATTTGGCATCATGGGAGCAGCCTTTTCTAAGGAAGCTATTGGAAATAAGTCTCCTAGAGTAGGGCTTTTATCTATAGGAGAAGAAAATACAAAGGGTAACCAACAGGTTAAAAAAGCCTTTGATCTTTTAACAAAGAGTTCTCTTAATTTTGTAGGAAATGTAGAAGGAAGAGATGTCTTTAAGGGAGATGTTGATGTTGTAGTCTGTGATGGTTTTGTTGGTAATGTTTCTCTTAAACTTAGTGAAGGACTCGCTGAGTCTATTTTGCTTATGTTAAAAAAGGAAATTCAACATAGTAGTTTTGTTACTAAGATTGGTTATCTTTTGGCCCGTTCAGCTTTTAAACGTTTTAGGCGTCTTATTGATTATTCGGAGTATGGTGGTGCTCCACTTTTAGGTATAAAGGGTATTGGTATTATTTGTCATGGTCGTTCTGGTGCTAGCGCAATTTGTAATGCCATTAAAGTAGCTGATGCCTTAGTTAAGGCAGATTTTGTTAAACATCTTGAGTCTTGTATGCAGCAAGAAGTGAGCCTTGCAAGTATAGCATTATAATGTAGGAATTGCTGCAGATAAATTAAAAAAAAGGTGGTGCGGAGATGCCTGCTCGAACAATAATAATTGGTACAGGATCCCATGTACCCAAAAGAGTTTTGACAAATCACGATCTTGAAAAGATGGTTGATACCTCAGATGAATGGATCCGCACCAGGACAGGGATTGAAACAAGGCATATAAGTAGTGATGACGAACCCAATTCCTTTCTTGCGACTCAAGCTGCTAAAAAGGCCATGGAGATGGCAGGAGTAAGGGCTCAGGAATTAGACCTCATAATAGTAGGAACTCTTACTCCAGATATGCCAATGCCTTCTGTTGCATGTCTTGTACAAAAAGAGCTTGGAGCAAGAAAGGCTGGTGCTTTTGATTTATATGCAACATGTTCTGGTTTTTTATATGGGCTTTCAATTGCAGATAAATTTATAAGAGATAATAGACGACTAAAGATTTTAGTTATAGGTAGTGAGGTTCTTTCCAAAAGAGTTAATTGGAAAGATAGAAATACGTGTGTGATTTTTGGTGATGGTGCTGGTGCCGCTATTGTAACTGGTACAAGAGAGCCTAATAGAGGTATTATTTCATCTCATTTACATGCAGATGGTAGCCTTTGGGAACTTTTGGCAATAAGGGGACTTGGTACTGCACAAGAGATAACTGCTGAGCAACTTGAAAAGGGTTGGCAGTATATTGAAATGCAAGGTAGAGAAGTTTTCAAAAATGCTGTTAGAGCACTTGAGTCTGTTTCATGGGAGGCTTTAGAGTCTGCTGGCTGGCAGAGTGAAGATATAGATTTGTTAGTAGCCCATCAAGCCAATATTAGGATAATAGAATTTTTACGTGAACGATTAGGGCTTTCTAAAGACAAAGTCTTTATCAATATCTCTAAATATGGTAATACCTCTGCGGCTAGTATCCCTATAGCCCTTGATGAAGCAAACAGGGCAGGAAAGTTACATCCTGGTATGAGACTTCTCATGGTAGCCTTTGGTGGTGGTTTCACTTGGGCTGGGATGACCATGAGATGGTGATTTTTTATTAAAAAATACGAAAAAGGAAGCAAGGATTGACTATGGGAAAGGTGAATTATTTTTTAACAGAAGAACAACAAATGATAGTTGATCTTGCCCGTCAAATTGCAGAAGAAAAGATAGTTCCTGTACGGGCGGAATTGGATGAAAAGGAAGAGTTCCCTTGGCAAATTATGAAAGATTTGGCACAGGCAGATCTCTTTGGACTTTATATACCAGAGGAATATGGTGGTCTTGGTGGAGGATGTTTTGAGAACTGCTTAGCCTTAGAACAACTTGCTTGGGGTTGTATAGCGGTTACAACTACCTATGCAGCAAGTGCCCTAGGAGGATATCCAATCCTCCTTTTTGGAACTGAAGAACAGAAAAGCAAATATCTTCCTGACATTGCTTCTGGTAAGAGATTGGCAGCCTTTGGCTTAACAGAAGCAAATGCAGGGAGTGATGCTGGTGCTATTCAGACAACTGCAGTAGAAGATGGAGACTATTGGGTCTTAAATGGCACAAAACAGTGGATTACTAATGGAGGCGAGGCAGAAATCTATACAATTATTGCTCTTACTGATAAACACAAAGGTCCAAGAGGTGCCAGTGCCTTTATTGTGGAGAAGTCAGACCCTGGTTTTTCTTTTGGTAAAAAAGAAAGAAAGATGGGGTTAAGGGCTTCTGCAACTAGAGAGCTTGTTTTTAATGACTGTAGAATACCTAAAGATCGCCTTCTAGGCAGAAGAGGGCAAGGCTTTATTATTGCAATGAAGACACTTGATCTTGCAAGACCTGGCATAGGGGCAATTGGTGTAGGTCTTGCGCAAGCTGCTCTTGATGAGGCAGTAAAGTATGCCAAACAACGTATTCAGTTTGGGCAACCAATTATGTCTTTTCAAGCTATACAACATATGTTAGCTGATATGGCTACTCAGATAGAAGCGGCTCGTGCTTTAGTATATTCTGTTGCACGCACTATAGATGCAGGAGAAAAAGATATTGCAAAGCTTGCTGCTATGGCAAAGCTATTTGCCACAGATGTTGCTATGAAGGTAACTGTAGATGCAGTACAAATACTCGGTGGCTATGGTTATATGAAGGACTATCCAGTAGAGAAGATGATGAGAGATGCAAAGATTCTCCAAATTTATGAAGGTACGAACCAGATACAGAGAAACGTTATAGGTCAAGCTCTTAATAAAGAGTATACAATCAAGAAATAAGTTTTTGAGGATTAGAGAGAAAATGCGTTTTGTTGTATGTATAAAACAAGTACCAGATGCTGCAAGTGTCAGGTTTGACCCTGAAAAAGGTACACTTATTCGTGAAGGGGTCGACTCTATTATCAATCCTTTTGATTTAAATGCTATCGAGGCGGCAGTTCAGTTAAAAGAACAAGTTGGTGGTGAAGTTATTTGTATATCCATGGGGCCACCTCAGGCAGAAGCTGCCTTAAGGGATGCACTAGCACTTGGAGTAGATAGTGCAGTGCTTTTATCTGATAGAGCCTTTGCAGGGGCAGATACCTTAGCAACTACTAGAACCCTTGCAGCAGGAATTAAAAAACTCGGAGGAGCAGATATAGTCTTTTGTGGCAAACAAGCTATTGATGGAGATACTGCACAGGTTGGCCCAGGGCTTGCCGCACGTTTAGGGTTAAATTATGCCACTTGTGTAAGTGAGTTAGAATTTAAAGCAGAAGAAAATATCCTTAAGGTAAAACGTGCATGGGAAGAAGGTTATGACATATTAGAGCTTAAGCTTCCTGCTTTACTTACTGTGCTTACATGTATTAATACCCCGAGGGTTCCTTCTTTAAAAGGTAAACTTAAGGCTAAAAAAGCAAAGATTCCTGTATGGGGTACAAATGAACTTGGTCTTGATGCCTCTTTAGTTGGACTTTCTGGTTCTCCTACGCAAGTGGTTACTACCTGTGTACCTAAATTTGAGGCCAAAAGAGAGATCCTTGAGGGAGAGGTTGATGACCAAGTAAATGCACTTGTAGAAAGGTTAAAAGAAGTTGGAATACTCTAAGATAAGAGGGTTGAGTAAACCATGTTAATAATAGACAAAGATAAGTGTACTGGATGTGGAGAGTGTGAAGAAGTTTGTGCTTTTGGGGCAATAACAATAAAAGATGATACTGCAGAAGTAGATCATGACATGTGCACTCTTTGTGGCACATGTGTTGATACATGTCCTTCTGGTGCTCTTACTATAGAAGGAAAAGAAGAACGCGGTGTAGAATCTGATAAAGCCGACTGGCGAGGGGTTTGGATTGTTGCAGAATACCGTTTAGGAAAGATATTTCCTGTTACGTTTGAGTTGTTAGGATGTGCAAGGAAACTTGCTGATAAATTAGATGTTCCTCTATCTGCAGTATTAATTGGTAGCAATATTAAGCAATTTATTGATGAACTTATTAAATATGGAGCAGACCGTGTATATGTAGTAGATCATCCAGGTTTAGATAAGTTTTTGGAGCAACCTTACAGTAATGTATTAGTCCACCTTGTAAAAGAATATAAGCCAGAGATTATTCTTGCTGGTGCTACAGCTCAGGGTCGATCATATATTCCTGCTGTTGCTACAATGTTAGAGACAGGGCTTACTGCAGATTGTACTGAACTTGATGTTCGTATAGAAGATAGAGCACTTTTACAGACAAGGCCAGCCTTTGGTGGTAATCTTCTTGCCACAATTGTTTGTCCAAACCACAGACCTCAAATGGCAACAATACGTCCTCATGTAATGAAGGCACTTGAACCAGATGAATCTAGGAAGGCAGATGTAATAGAGGTTAAAATAGATGATTCTCTTTTAGAGACTTCAAGCAAGGTTGTTGATTCTATTGTAGAAGAACAGACAGGTGTAGATCTTGCTAATGCTGATATAATTATTACTGCAGGTCGTGGAATGGAGTGTAAAGAGAATCTTTCTTTAGTAGAAGAGCTTGCAAAGCTTTTAGATGGTGCGGTTGGAGCTACTAGAGCTGTAACGGATGCTGGTTGGCTTTCTGAAAGGCATCAGATTGGACAGACAGGAAAGACAGTATCTCCTAAGTTATATATTGGTTGTGGTGTATCTGGGGCAATCCAACATATTGTTGGTATGAAAGGTTCAGATATTATTGTTGCTATTAATAAAGATCCTGATGCACCTATCTTTGATGTTTCTACTTATGGAATTGTAGGAGATGTCAAAGAGGTTCTTCCTAAATTGATAGATAAGATCAAGAAAGAAAGAGGCCTGTGAGCCTAAAAGTATTTTGGGGGGAGATATGAATGAGGAGTTTAAGGATAAAGTTGTAGTTGTAACAGGTGGCTCAAGGGGAATTGGGAAAGCCATTGTGCTTAAATTTGCTTCGATGGGAGCAAAAGTAATATTTAATTATGCCTCAAAAGATGAAGCAGCTAAAGCTGTTGTAGAGGAAGTGGAGAAACTTGGTGGTATTGCAGAGTGTTATAAACTAGATGTCTCTAATTTTTCTAATGTGTCAGAATTTTTTGAACAGATTTTTGACAAGCATAGAGCTATTCATATTTTGGTAAATAATGCTGGAATTACCAAAGATACACTTCTTGCTCGTATGAAAGAAGAAGAGTGGGATGCTGTTATAAATGTAAATTTAAAGGGCGTATTTAACTGCTGTAGGGCTATCATTTCTAATATGATGAGGCAGAGATGGGGTAGGATTATAAACATTGGTTCTGTAATTGGTTCAATGGGAAATGCTGGTCAGGCTAATTATGCAGCAGCCAAGGCTGGTATAGTTGGCTTTTCACGTTCTCTTGCAAAAGAGGTAGCTCCTAGAGGTATAACAGTAAACGTCATAGCTCCTGGTTTTATTGAGACAGATATGACTGCTAAAGTGCCAGATAAAATAAAAGAGCAGATTTTATCTGCAATTCCTGTTAGAAGGTTTGGAAGAGCAGATGAGATTGCAGATGCAGTCTCTTTTTTGGCTTCAGATAAAGCTTCTTACATAACAGGGGCGGTTCTACATATAAATGGCGGATTATATATGGGATAAAAGAGTAGAAGAGTTAAGGTAAATTTAAAATAAATACAAAAAATACGAAAAGTAAACAATAGGGAGGAGAAAAATGAGTATAGAACAAAAGATGGTCGATATTATTTCTAAACAGCTTAGTGTTCCTAAGGAGAAGGTAGTTCCTGAGGCCTCTTTTGTGGACGATCTTGGTGCAGATTCCTTAGACCTTGTTGAGCTTGTTATGGCAATGGAGGAGGAATTTGGTTTAGAGATAGCAGATGAAGAGGCTGAAAAGCTTCAAACAGTAAAGGATGCTATAGAATATGTAAAAGAACATATGAGTTAGGTGTAGGATAAATGAATGCCATAGGAGAAAAGAGAAGGGTAGTTGTAACTGGTTTAGGTATAATTTGTCCTGTTGGTATAGGGGTCAAGGAGTGTTGGAAAGCAATCTGTGAGGGTAAATCTGGTATTGGTCCTGTAACTCGTTTTGATACTACAGGATATCCTTGTAGGATAGCAGGAGAAGTTAAAGGGTTTAACCCTACAGATTTTATGCCAGAAAAACTTGTAAAGCGCCTCGACCCCTTTGTTCAATATGCAGTTGCAGCAGCTAGAATGGCAATAGAAGATGCTGGACTCTTAGGGGAAGATTTAGGACCACGTGCAGGAGTTATTACAGGCTGTGGACTTGGCGGTCTTGGTACTATAGAACATTATAGAGATGTCATAGTAAAGAGAGGCCCTAGAAGGGTTAGTCCATTTTTTATTCCGATGGCGATTCCTAATATGGGATCTGGCCAAATTTCTATAATGTTTGGGGCTAAGGGTCCTAATACTGTTCTTTGTACTGCCTGTGCTGCTGGCTCCCATGCAATTGGTGAAGCATTTAAGGCAATACAGCATGGTGTTTCAGATATTATGATAACAGGTGGGGCAGAATCTGTTATAACTCCTCTTGCATTGGGTGGATTTTCTGCTCTTAAGGCGCTTTCCACAAGGAATGATGAGCCAGAGAAGGCATCTCGTCCTTTTGATAAAGAAAGAGATGGATTTATAATAGGTGAAGGCTCTGGTATGCTTGTTATAGAGGAGCTTTCTCATGCTAAGAGTCGAGGTGCTAAGATATATGCAGAGATAATAGGTTATGGACTTACAGGGGATGCCTACCATATGACTGCTCCACCACCTGATGGTGAGGGTGGGGTTAGATGTATGGAGATGGCGCTAAAGGATGCAGGTATAAGCTATAAAGATGTTGATTATATTAATGCTCATGGCACAAGCACACCCTTAAATGATGTGTGTGAAACCAATGCTATCAAAACAGTATTTAAAGAGCGAGCAAAAGAAATACCTGTAAGTTCTACAAAGTCTATGACTGGACATCTCTTAGGTGGTGCAGGAGGTGTAGAGGCAGTATTTTGTGTAAAGGCTATAGAAGATGAGATCATACCTCCTACTATTAACTATGAGGTAGCGGATCCAGAGTGTGATCTTGACTATGTTCCTAATAAGCCACGAAGACAAAGACTTAATGTAGTAATGTCTAACTCATTTGGTTTTGGTGGGACAAATGCAGTTTTGATTTTTAAGCGTTTTGAAGAATAGTGTTTTATTTTAGCCCAACATCAATAGGAGAGTAAAATGATTATTTCCCTAGGTAGTGATCATGCTGGTTTTGAGTTAAAGGAACATTTAAAGGATTTCCTTCGTTCAATTGGGAAAGAGTTTATTGATGTAGGGTGCTACTCGACAGAATCTGTTGATTATCCAGAGTTTGGACGTAAGGCAGCCTTAATGGTTGCTGCAAAAGAGTGTGATAGGGCAATATTAGTCTGTGGTACAGGTCTTGGTATGTCCATGGTAGCTAATAGAGTGCCGGGTGTAAGGGCTGCACTTTGCTATCATGTACTTACTGCTAGGCTTAGTAGGGAGCATAATGATTCAAACGTTCTTTGTCTTGGTGGACGTATAATAGGGACTATACTTGCAGAAGAAATTGTCAAGACATGGTTAGAAACACCATTTGAAGGTGGTAGGCATAAACGAAGAATAGATATGATTGATCAAGCAGGATATTAATCCTCAGTATATTAATCAGAGAATCTTTTGGGGGCGTTAACATGATTCATCTATATAAGACAGATCCAGAAGTTTTTCAGGCAATAAGAGGAGAGCTTGAACGTCAGACAGGGCAGCTTGAGATGATAGCCTCAGAAAACTTTGCGAGTCCTGCTGTAATGGAGGCAGAAGGAAGCTGTTTTATGAATAAATATGCTGAGGGCTATCCTGGACGTAGGTATTATGGTGGTTGTGAGTATATGGATATGGTAGAGCGTTTAGCCGTTGATAGGCTAAATATGCTTTTTGGTTCTGAGTATGCCAATGTCCAACCTCATTCTGGATCACAAGCTAATATGGCGGTATATTTTGCCACTCTTCAGCCAGGGGATACAATTTTATCTATGAATCTTGCACATGGTGGGCACTTATCACATGGAGCTTCTGTAAGTTTTTCTGGAAAACTTTATAATATTGTGCACTATGGTGTTAGTAAAGATACAGAGACAATAGACTATGATGAGGTTGCACAAAAGGCGCGGGAACATCGCCCCCGTTTGATTATTGCCGGTGCTAGTGCATATCCTCGTACTATAGACTTTGCAATGTTTAAGATGATAGCTGATGAAGTAGGTGCTTATCTTATGGTAGATATGGCACATATCGCAGGTCTTGTCGCAGCAGGGATTCATCCTTCTCCTGTTCCTTTTGCTGATTTTGTAACCTCTACAACCCACAAGACTCTTAGGGGTCCAAGAGGGGGTTTTATTTTAGCAAAGGAGGAATATAGTAGACTTTTAAATAGCCAAGTCTTTCCTGGGATTCAAGGTGGCCCTTTAATGAATGTAATTGCTGCCAAGGCAGTTGCATTTAAAGAGGCGCTTGAGGCAGAATTTAAATTTTATCAACAAAAGGTTGTAGCAAATGCTAAGGCCCTTGCCAGGACCCTAGAAAATAGGGGGTTTAGGTTAGTATCTGGGGGTACAGATAACCATCTTATATTGGTTGATCTTTCTGGTCATAATCTAACGGGTGCTCAGGCAGAAGAGATTCTTGAGAGTGCAGGTATTACTGTAAATAAAAATGCTATTCCTTTTGATACTAAGCCTCCAAGAGTTACAAGTGGTATCCGTATTGGTACTCCTGGTGTTACTACACGTGGGCTTGGAGAAGCAGAAATGGAGCTAGTTGGTAACTTTATTGCAGATCTACTAGATAATCCTGATGATGAATCTTTACGCCGTAAGATCAGGCTTGAAATAAAAAGTTTATGTGAAAGGTTCCCGCTCTATGCAGAGCAACAAAAGTTAATGAATGAATTATAAGCTATGGATGAAAAAGAATTAAATTCACGACCTAGTTGGCATGAATATTTTATGGCAATTGCTGAGCTTGTAGCTTCTCGTTCTACCTGTCTTAGGAGAAAGGTAGGTGCTGTTTTAGTAAAAGATCACCGTATACTTGCAACTGGCTACAACGGAGCTCCAAGTGGTATAAGGCATTGTCTTGAGGTTGGATGCCTTAGGGAAAAACTAAATGTTCCTTCTGGTCAAAGACATGAACTTTGTAGGGGCTTACATGCAGAGCAAAATGTTTTGATTCAGGCAGCCTATCATGGTATTTGTGTGGCTAATTCTACACTTTATTGTACGAATTTACCCTGTATTATATGTACAAAGATGCTTATTAATGCAGGTATTAAAGCAATATATTTTAAAGAAGGTTACGCAGATGAACTCTCACGTGATATGTTGGAGGAGGCAGGAGTTAAGTTAATCCAAATATAATTTACAATTTTTTCTTCTTTTATTGACTCAGATTCTCTACCTAGATATAGTTGAACTGCCATAACTTTAATAATTTTTTATTTGTTTTTTAGGATGTAGCCGAAAGGGAAAACTATGAAGGCACTAATAGCCCTTGAAGATGGCCGGATTTTTGAAGGCCGTTCTTTTACTGGTGAAGGTGAAGTCTTTGGAGAGATTGTTTTTAATACCAGTATGACTGGTTATCAAGAGATCTTAACTGATCCCTCCTACAAAGGACAGATGGTTACAATGACCTACCCATTAATTGGCAATTATGGTGTCAATGATGAAGACAATGAATCCTCTACTATACACATGGAAGCTTTTATTATTAGGGAGTACCAAGACTTTTATAGCAATTGGAGGGCTGATAGATCTCTTGCTGATTTTTTAGCCCAGCACAATGTATTAGGGATTGATCAAGTAGATACTCGTGCTCTTACAAGACACATAAGACTTGCAGGAGCTAAAAAGGCTGTAATTTCAACAATAGATCTTAATCCCAAATCTTTAATAAAAAAGGCTCAGGACTCACCAGGACTTATTGGTAGAAATTTAGCAAAGGAAGTCACTTGTAGTAGTCCTTATGTATTAGATAGTATTGATAAGTCTTGGCCTGGTATAGAGGTTGATAATAAGAAATCTAAACTTATTAAGGAATTAGCTATTAAAATAGCTGTTATAGATTGTGGGCTTAAGCTTAATCAGCTCAGGATATTTACTGCATTTGGTTGTAGGTGTCATATATTCCCTGCAACTGTTAGTGCAGAAGAGATTATGGCTATTGATCCAGATGGAATATTTTTATCAAATGGTCCCGGAGATCCTGCTGCACTTGATGAGACAATTTCTACTGTAAGGGCTCTTTTAGGCAGAAGACCTATATTTGGTATCTGTTTAGGACATCAAATCTTAAGTCTTGCATTAGGTGCTAAGACTTATAAGCTTAAATTTGGACACAGAGGTGGAAATCAACCTGTTAAGAACTTAAAGACTGGTCGGATAGAAATTACAGCTCAAAATCATGGCTTTGCAGTAGATAAAGACTCTCTTCCTTCAGATGTAGAAGTAACCCATATCAATTTAAATGATTATACAGTTGAGGGTATATGCCATGAGGGAATAAAGGCATTTTCTGTACAGTACCATCCAGAAAATGCTCCAGGTCCTCATGATGCACAATATTTATTTGAGGAATTTATAGATTTAATCTTAGAAAACCGTTCGAGTGGATAATCTTCCCTAAGGGTTTTATAAAACAATAAAAAAATTACAAGAAGGACAAAAGGCTGCGTTATGCCAAAGAGACAAGATATAAAAAAGATACTCATAATTGGTTCAGGCCCTATAGTTATTGGGCAGGCTTGTGAATTTGATTATTCTGGCACTCAGGCGTGCAAGGCGCTTAAAGAAGAGGGCTTTGAGGTAGTTCTGGTAAATTCAAATCCTGCCACTATTATGACAGATCCAAAAGTAGCAGATAGAACCTATATAGAGCCTATAACACCAGAGGTAGTTTCTAAGATTATAGAAAAAGAAAGACCAGATGCTATATTGCCAACCCTTGGTGGACAAACAGGTCTTAATACTGCTGTAAAAGTTGCTGAAGATGGGGTTCTTGAGAAGTTTGGCGTAGAGATGATAGGGGCAAGCCCTGAGGTAATACACAAGGCAGAAGATAGAGAGCTATTTAGGGCCGCAATGGAGCGGATTGGTCTTAGGATTCCTAAGAGTGAGATTGTACGTTCTATGCAGGAGGCAAGGGAGGCGGCAGAGCGAGTAGGTTATCCTCTTATTGTAAGGCCTAGTTTTACTCTTGGTGGTACAGGTGGTGGAGTGGTTTATAACAAAGAGGATCTTGAGCAGATATGTGCTCAAGGGCTTGAGATGAGCATGATTCATGAGGTCATGTTGGAAGAGTCTGTATTGGGGTGGAAGGAATTTGAGCTTGAGGTTATGCGGGATTGCAAGGACAATGTTGTAATTGTCTGTAGTATAGAAAATTTTGACCCAATGGGGGTTCATACAGGGGATAGTATTACAGTTGCACCTGCACAAACGCTTACAGACAGAGAATATCAACGTATGAGGGATGCTGCCCTTTCGATTATAAGAGAAATTGGTGTGGATACAGGGGGGTCCAATATACAATTTGCCATAAATCCAGATAATGGAGATATGGTTGTAATAGAGATGAACCCTAGGGTGTCTCGTTCTTCTGCACTTGCCTCTAAGGCTACAGGATTTCCTATTGCTAAGATAGCTGCAAAGCTTGCGGTTGGATATTCTTTAGATGAGATTCCAAATGATATTACCAGGGAAACCATGGCTTCTTTTGAGCCAACTATAGATTACTGTGTGGTAAAAATTCCAAGGTGGACCTTTGAAAAATTTCCAGAGACAGAAGACCTGCTTACAACTTCTATGAAGAGTGTTGGTGAGACTATGGCAATAGGTCGTACATTTAGAGAAGCTCTTCAAAAGGGGCTTCGTTCTTTAGAGATAGGTAGAGCGGGTCTTAGTTTTGATGGGAGAGATCCTTGGGAGATTTTAGGCTATGAGCCAGATAATGATGAAATATTAAAAATGCTTCGAGTGCCAAACTCAAAACGTCTTTTTTATATAATGCTTGCTTTTTCAAGAGGGTTTAATGTTGATGATATATATGAACTTACGAAGATTGATCCATGGTTTTTACATCATATAGAGACTATTTATAAAGAAGGTACAAAGCTTAAGTCTCTTAGTTTTAAAGAGGTTAAGGATAGGCTTTGGCATTTCAAAAGAGAAGGATTCTCAGATATTCAAATTGCACATCTTACATCAAAAACTCCAGATGAAATTAGACAATTGAGAAAAGAGCAAGGAGTCAAAGCTGTATATAAATTAGTAGATACGTGCGCAGCAGAATTTGAGGCATATACTCCTTATTACTATTCTACTTATGAATATGAAGATGAGGCAAGGCCCACAGATAGGCCTAAGGTAATGATTTTAGGAGGTGGACCTAATAGGATTGGTCAAGGTATTGAGTTTGACTATTGTTGTGTACATGCCTCTTATGCCTTAAGAGAAGAGGGCTATGAAAGTATAATGGTTAATTCGAATCCTGAGACTGTTTCAACAGATTATGATACCTCAGATAAATTATATTTTGAGCCCTTAACTTTAGAAGATGTTTTAAACATTGTGGAGACAGAAAATCCATTAGGAGTAATTGTCCAATTTGGGGGGCAAACACCACTTAATTTGGCAGTTCCTTTGGCAAAAGCAGGAGTAAAGATCCTTGGGACAAGTCCAGAGAGTATAGATAGGGCTGAGGACAGAAAGAGTTTTCAGGCAATGCTTAAAAAGTTAGGTCTTGTTCAGCCTGCAAATGGAACAGCATTTAATTTAGAGCAAGCCTTAGAGATAGCACAAGAGATAGGGTATCCAGTTGTAGTACGTCCTTCTTATGTGTTGGGTGGGCGTGCAATGCGTATAGTATATGCTCCTGAAGGATTAAAAGAATTTATGGCAGAGGCTGTTCAGGTCTCTGAGGGTCATCCTGTTTTGATAGATAAGTTTTTGCAAGATGCTGTAGAGATAGATGTTGATGCAATAAGTGATGGAGATATAACAGTTATAGGTGGTATTATGGAGCATATTGAGGAGGCAGGTATTCACTCAGGAGATTCTGCTTGTGTACTTCCACCAAAGAGTCTATCTAAAGATATTATTGCTCAAATTGTTAGTGCAACAAAGGCAATGGCAAAGGAGTTAGATGTAGTAGGACTTATGAATGTTCAATATGCTGTTAAAGATAACCACTTATATGTTTTAGAGGTAAATCCACGTGCATCTAGGACTGTACCATTTGTTAGTAAGGCAACGGGGGTATCTTTAGCTAAGCTTGCTACAAAGGTAATGTTAGGAAAGAGTCTTAAGGAGCTTGGATTTGAGAGGGAAAAGGAGATATCTCATATAGCAGTAAAGGAGTCTGTATTCCCATTTAGACGTTTTCCTGGAGTAGATACTGTTCTTGGTCCAGAGATGAAGTCAACAGGAGAAGTAATGGGTATAGATACAGACTTTGGGATGGCCTTTGCAAAAAGTCAACTTTCTGCAGGACAGATACTACCCAAAAGTGGCACAGCATTTTTAAGTGTTAAAGATTCAGATAAGAAATCTGTTTTAGGAGTTGCTGAGGCTTTGTTTAAAGCTGGGTTTAAGATAGTAGCAACAAGAGGAACAGCTAGATATTTAAGAGAACGTGGCATAGACTGTGATGTAGTTTTAAAGTTTTCTGAGGGAAGGCCTAATATAGTGGATCTTATGAAAAATGGTGACATACACCTTGTTATAAATACACCTAGTGGACAGAAGACGCGTTCTGATTCCTATTGGTTAAGAAGAACTGCTTTAGAATATGAAATTCCATATTTTACTACTATTGCAGGGGCAAAAGCTGCGCTAGAGGCTATAAAGGCGTTACAAAAGCAAGAATTGAAGGTAAAACCTTTACAGGATTATTATAAGTAAGGTTGGGGTGTGTGATTGGGATTAACCTAAAAATTTTTGGGTAAGGGCTTTAGAAGTGATAATTTTAGATAACCAAAGACCTAAAGAGTCATGTGGTGTTTTTGGAGTATATGGGCATAGTGAGGCTGCCAAGCTTACGTATTTTGGTCTTTATGCACTTCAGCACAGAGGCCAAGAGAGTGCAGGAATAGTATCTTCTAATGGTAAATGTGTTTATGAACACAAGGCAATGGGGCTTGTATCAGAGGTATTTGATGAGGACATATTGACAAATTTAAAGGGGCACATGGCTATAGGTCATGTACGTTATTCTACAACAGGTTCATCTGTTATTCAAAATGCCCAGCCTTTTTGTGTAACTCATGCTGGTTCTACCTTGGCAGTTGCTCACAATGGTAATCTTGTAAATGCTCATAGCATTAGGAAGGAATTAGAAGAGAGTGGTTCGATATTTCAGACCACTATGGATAGTGAGGTTATTGTACATCTTTTAGCAAAGGCGTCTAAAAGGGGGCTTGATGATGCCATAGTAGAGACTATGGCTACAATAAGAGGGGCATATTCTGTTTTAATGTGTACTCAAGATAAGATATATGCCTTTAGAGATCCAAGGGGTTTTAGACCTCTTTGTATAGGAGAACTAAATGGTGCTTATGTGATTGCCTCTGAGACATGTGCTTTAGATTTAATTCAAGCAAAATACCTAAGAGATGTAGAACCTGGAGAGGTTATTGTAATAGATGACAATGGACTTAGATCTTTTAGGGGGGCGGAACCAGAGCAGAGAAGTTTTTGTATCTTTGAGTTTATATATTTTGCAAGGCCAGACAGTGACATATTTGGACAAAATGTATATTCGATCCGAAAGAGTTTAGGTGCTGCTCTTGCAAAAGAAGCAAATATAGAAGCAGATTTTGCTATGCCTTTTCCTGATTCAGGTAATTATGCAGCCATAGGTTTTGCTCAGGCCTCTGGAATCCCTTTAGAGTTAGCTGTTATTAGAAATCACTATGTTGGGCGGACCTTTATTCAGCCAAGTCAAACTATGAGGGATTTTAGTGTCAGAGTGAAATTAAATCCAGTAAGAAGTATCTTAAAAGGGAAACGGGTTGTTGTTGTAGAGGACTCTATAGTTCGTGGAACCACAAGCAGAACAAGAATAAGAGCTATAAGAGAGGCAGGGGCTAAAGAGGTTAGTATGGTAGTAAGCTGTCCTCCTATAAGATATCCTTGTTTTTATGGTATAGATTTTGCTACTAAAGGTGAACTTATTGCATCTACAAAGACAGTTGAAGAGATAAGGAAGTTTTTAGAGCTCGATCATCTACATTATTTAAGTAAAGAAGCAATGATTGAAGCAGCAGGCGGGCATCCTGATCGTTTTTGTCTAGCATGTTTTACTGGAGATTATCCTATTGAAGTAGAAGACAAGATTGGTAAGTATGCACTTGAGTGTTAAAGTGGGTTTAGTATGACTAAAGAACAGCAAGATATCGATATAATAACAGAGGCTAAAAAGGTTATACAAATCGAGATAGAAGGGTTAGAGCAGGTAAGGGATCAACTTGATGAGAATTTTGTCTCTGCAGTAGAGCTTATATTAAATGCAAAAGGTAGGGTTATAGTTACTGGCATAGGCAAGTCTGGATTGATAGGGAGAAAGATTGCCGCTACTATGGCAAGTACAGGTACGCCTGCAATGTTTTTACACCCTGTAGAAGCAATGCATGGTGATCTTGGTATGGTTGGTAAAGATGATGTTGTCATTGCTATTTCAAACAGTGGTGAGACTCAGGAGCTAAATGCATTGGTTCCTGCTTTTAAGCAGCGAGGGATTCCGCTTATAGCTATTACTGGTAACATTGATTCTACGCTTGCTCGAAATAGTAATGTTACAATAAACTCAAAGGTAAATAGGGAAGCTTGTGCTTTAGGGCTTGCTCCTACAGCGAGTACTACTGCTGCCTTGGCATTAGGAGATGCACTTTCGATTGTTCTTCTTGAAAAGAGGAAATTTGGGGAGGAAGATTTTAGAAAGTATCATCCTGCAGGTACTCTTGGGGAAAGATTAAAAGTTGAGGTAAGGCAAGTGATGTTAACTGGCGATGCTCTTCCTCTTACTAGGCTAGGGGTAGCTGTTGGGGATGCACTTATTGAGATGAATGAAAAGCGTTTGGGGGCCATATTGGTATTGGATGGAGAAGAGTCTTTAGTGGGTATTGTTACAGATGGGGATCTAAGAAGAGCAATTGTAAGAGGATTAGATTTAGGGAAAGCAAAGATTGAAGAGGTGATGACAAAGAATCCCAAAACAGTTGAACCAAATGCAATGGCAGCAAAAGCTCTTGAGATTATGGAAAGGCATCTTATTACGGTTTTACCAGTAGTGGATGATCAAGGACATTTAGTAGGCATTGTTCATTTACATGATTTGTTAGGTAAAGGGGAATTTAAGTTTGTTGTTTAGCTCTAAAGTAAAGGGGGAGCTATGGCTAGAGGATTAAATAAGGTAATGCTTATTGGAAGACTTGGAGCAGATCCTGAGATTCGATATACAGCTGGTGGAACAGCCGTGGTAAATCTTAGGATTGCCACAGATTCTCCTGTTAAGAGGGGAGATAGTTGGGAGAGTGAAACAGAGTGGCATAGAGTTGTTGCTTGGGACAGGCTTGCAGAGTTTTGTGGAGAGTATCTTTCAAAGGGTAGACTTGTTTATATTGAGGGTAGGTTAAGGACTAGGAGTTGGGAGGATCAAGATGGCAATAAAAGATGGACTACAGAGATTGTAGCCAGAGACATCCAAGCGCTTGATTCTAAAGGTGGTAGAGATACTGAGTCAGATGCAGATCTTGAGCCTCCAGAGCCTCCTATTGAGGATGATGTACCATTTTGATGTATAAATGAGCTTATTAAATGGACTTTCTATTGATGTAGAAGATTATTTTCAAGTAGAAGCATTTTCTTCTGTTATTTCTCCTGCTTCATGGTCTAATTATCCGTTTAGGGCAGAAAAAAATACTAGAAAGATATTAGATATACTTGATCAATATGGTGTAAAGGCAACCTTTTTTTGTTTAGGCTGGGTTGCTAAAAAAGCGCCTTCACTAATTAGAGATATTTCATATAGAGGCCATGAAGTAGCTTCTCATGGTTATATGCATCGAGCTATTTATAAACAGTCACCAAAGGAGTTTTCAGATGATGTAGAAAGGTCAAAGAAGCTACTTGAGGATATAACAGGGAAAAGGGTTTTAGGTTATAGAGCACCTACTTATTCTGTTACTAAAAAGACCCTTTGGGCATTAGAGATTTTGATAGATCAAGGGTTTTTATACGATTCAAGTATATTTCCTGTTCATCATGATCTTTATGGTATTGTAGAGGCTCCTAGGTTTCCTTTTTGGATAGATAAAGAACATATTCAAAAGATTAAATCAGGTAATTGGCCAATATATTTTAAAGATTTTAAAGGTTACTCTAGGATAGCCAATCCATTTAAGCAAGGGAAAAGAGGGTTAATAGAGTTTCCTATAACAACATTTAGATATCTTAATATAAATATTCCTATTGCTGGAGGTGGTTATTTCCGCCTATTGCCTATAAAGATTAGCACATGGGCACTTTCTAAAATAAACAAAAGTGAAAACATGCCTTTTTTGTTTTATATACATCCATGGGAGTTTGATCCTGAACAACCAAGGATAAAGGGTTGTCCTTTTAAGTCTAGATTTAGACATTATTTAAATCTTAATAAGACCCAAAAGAGATTTAAAATTCTTTTAGAAAATTTTGACTTTGCGCCAATATCTAAGGTATTAGGTTTGGATGATTGTTAGGAGGATCTTTAAGACATGGAAAGAGATTTAAGGTGTTTTGTTGCTAATACTTATTCCAGATTTCCTATAACGCTTGTTCGGGGGGAAGGGGTTTATGTGTGGGATAATCATGGGAACAGGTATTTAGATTTTACAGCAGGTATTGCAGTTTGTAGTTTAGGACACTGTCATCCAGAAGTATCAAAGGTGATTTGTGAGCAGTCTAAGAAGTTAGTTCATGTCTCAAATCTTTTTTGGATGGAACCTCAGATAAGGCTAGCGCAGCTATTGGTAAGTCATAGTTTTGCAGATCAAGTATTTTTTTGTAACTCTGGAGCAGAATCTGTAGAGGCAGCTATTAAGCTTGCAAGAAGATATGGCCATAACAGAAAGGGGCCAGATTGTTATGAAATTATATGTCTTAAAGGGTCTTTTCATGGTAGGACATTGGCTACTGTTACTGCAACAGGGCAAGAGATATTTAAGAAGGGATTTGATCCTCTGGTATGTGGCTTTTTACATGTTCCAGCAAATGATGTTGAATCTCTCAAATTGGCATTTAGTAATAGGACTGCAGCCTTATTAATAGAGCCTATACAGGGTGAGGGGGGTGTTAGGGTTATAAGTGATGAATTTTTAATACATGCACGGAAGTTATGTGATGAGTTTGATGCGCTTTTGATATTTGATGAAGTACAGGTAGGAATGGGAAGGACAGGTAGCCTATTTGCATATGAGCAGACTCCAGTTATCCCAGATGTTATGTGTCTTGCTAAAGCACTTGGTAATGGTGTTCCTATAGGGGCCATGTTAGCTAAAAAGGAGGTTATGGAGCATTTAAGTCCTGGCTCACATGCTTCTACCTTTGGGGGGAATCCTTTAGCATGTAGTGTGGCTTTAAAGGTATTAGAGATTATTAGTGAGCCAGCATTTTTAAACGAGGTAAAGGAAAAAGGTAAATATTTAAGTGATGGACTTTACAGGATTAGGGAGAAATTTCCTAAGAAGATAAAGGAAGTTCGTGGTAGGGGACTTATTTGGGCTATAGAATTTTATTTTGATGTACCAGATATAACTAAGAGATTTATAGAAGAAGGGATTCTAATAATATTATCTCATGGAAAAATAGTTAGGATGGTTCCGCCTTTAATTATTAGTAGGGCACAGATCGATAAGTTTCTAGAGATATTAGAAAAGGTAATAGAGTCTATCTAACAATTAAGAAATAACCTAAAATTATTTGTAGTAGTTAACTATTTAAGTTTATGTAACAAAACAAAAGTAAGACACTATTTTTTTCTAAAAATAAAAGAAAATTAAAAAATACTCTTGAAATCTTTTCTCTAACCGGCTATATATTTCGAGCCTGCTTACGGGGCAGAAAAAAGATATTAATTGTTCTTTAAAAAAGAAAAAATTTTTTAAGAGTCTCTAAAAATAGACTTGACATTTAAGGTTAAGTTGATTAATAATTAAAAATTGTGCGCTTTACGCATTAAAGAGATTTTTGAAAAAAAATAAATTAAAATTAACTCTTGACAAAACGGAAACGATTGAATATAGTAAAATCGCATTTTGATGTCGCTAAGTTTCCGATCTTTGAAAACTGAATAGTGACTGACAGCGGGCTCAGTGATCACAACGCTGTAGCCTGAGCTGGGTTACGGCGATCCAGTTTATACATTTTAACTGGAGGGTTTGATCCTGGCTCAGAACGAACGCTGGCGGCGTGCCTAACACATGCAAGTCGCACGAGAAATCTCACCTTCGGGTGAGAGAGTAAAGTGGCGCACGGGTGAGTAACGCGTAGGTAACCTACCCCTGGGTCTGGGATAACTCCGCGAAAGCGGTGCTAATACCGGATAACATCCAGCAGGGGGACCTGCTGGATCAAAGGTGGCCTCTCCATGGAAGCTACTGCCTGGGGATGGGCCTGCGTCCCATTAGCTTGTTGGTAGGGTAATGGCCTACCAAGGCTACGATGGGTAGCTGGTCTGAGAGGATGATCAGCCACACTGGAACTGGAACACGGTCCAGACTCCTACGGGAGGCAGCAGTGAGGAATATTGCGCAATGGGGGAAACCCTGACGCAGCGACGCCGCGTGGGTGAAGAAGGCCTTCGGGTTGTAAAGCCCTGTCAGGAGGGAAGAAACTCCAGGTGGCTAATAACCATCTGGACTGACGGTACCTCCAGAGGAAGCGCCGGCTAACTCCGTGCCAGCAGCCGCGGTAATACGGAGGGCGCGAGCGTTGTTCGGAATCACTGGGCGTAAAG
>CAZODM010000019.1:0-9885 GCA_964578585.1 uncultured Desulfobacterales bacterium
CTATCCTTACCTCTTAAAATTTCAAACTAAATTGCGAACATTTATATACACCAACTCTAAATTTAATTTAACTTTTATAGAAACCGATATTAATCATAATATAATAATATAATCCAATTTTTATAACTTGTACGTAAATAAAAAATAAAAAACCATAAACAAACAAATTAAAACAGGAGGGGCAAAATGACACCAAAACAGTTTAGTGAAATCTTTGGAGACTCCACTATCAAAGTAATAATTTTAGGACTACTAACTGCTGGGATATACTTCTTTATATGGATAGCAGAGAGAAAAAGGCAGTGGGATAAATTAGCAGGTAAAGAAGTATTTAATGAGAACCTATTAATTTCAGCAGCAATTGCTTCTGGATTATCAACATTCTTTTCTATGAGTCAAATTGCAGGATACAATGATGCGTCCATGGCAAATATCTTTTCATTTATCTATTCAATTTTGATGGTAGTAATTGCTTGGAAAATAGGAGTTTGGTTTGAATTATATTGTGCAAAAGAGTTTAAAGTTGATATAAAAGTAAACAAGATTTTATTAATAATATTCAATATTTTTTATATCAATTATCTCTTTAATACTCTACCATTTGAGGCAGAAAAAGAGCTCTTATTAAGTAGTTAATTTGTTCAATAGCATTATAAGCTAATAGAATTTTATTCGATAAGTAAGATAATTTAAAATTAAAAAAGAACAGTTCATTCAATTTAAGAGACAAATAATTTATTAAACAAATAAAAAATAATTAAAGAGCTTGGGCTTAAATAATAAGAAAATTTTTAAGCCCAAGCTCAATCTCAATAAATTCAATTAGAATTAAGCTTAAAATTAAATAAAATTAATAAAATAGGAAAAATATCAGCTTTATTCTTATTAAGTTACGGGCATATGTAACATAAAACGAGACATAGTTGTATATAGAGACCTTTGCAAAATTTCCTGAAAAATCTGAATTCTCATGCTAAAATAGCCCAAAACTCAAGGAGTTTGTTCTATGTTCAAGAAAACTAAAGGTCAGCTCACTATTGGCGAACACCTCATCTACCAAAATCTCCCTGATGATATCCTCTCGCGTATCAATAAACTCATCGATTGGAAACCTTTCGAAAAAATCCTGGCCTTCCTCCACCCCGCTAAGGTCGGTCGCAAGGCCTATAACCCCGTCATGATGCTCAAAATCCTTATCATCCAGCAAATCTACGGCCATTCTGACCCCGAAATGGAACTCATGCTCAAGGGTAACCTCTTCTATCGCCGCTTCCTTGGACTTTCCGCTGTTGACCCCGTCCCTGACTATTCCACTATCTCTCGCTTCCGCTTTGACCTCAAGGCCATGAACCTTTACCGCAAATGTTTCTCCGAACTCAAGCGCCAGATAGAGGAGAAGGGCTTTGAACTTTGCTCTGGCAAGATCATTGATGCCCGTCTGGTCAAAGCGGCCAGACGCCCTGGCAAAGATGACGATGCCTCCTTTACCAAGAAAGGCGACAAAACCGTTTACGGTTACAAGGATCATATTGCGGTAGATCCAAAGTCGGAGTTTGTCTCGGAATTTGTTTGCACCCCAGCTAACGTTCACGATTCTCAGGTGATGGATGAGCTTATAGAAGGCCATGAACAAGCCATATTTGCCGACAAGGCTTATGACCAAGAGGCGTTCAAGAAGGCCTGTCGAAAGCAGGGGAAGTTTTACGGGATATTGGCTAAGGCCAGGCGCAATAGACCTTTGAGTAGCAAACAGAAGAGACGGAATCGGATACTTTCTCGAGTCAGAGTCAAAGTAGAGAAAGTGTTTGGGATATTCAGCTTGCATCTTAACCGGGCTAAAGCGAGATATGCAGGGCTGTTTGCCAATGAAATCCATCTGTTTTTGACGTGTTTTACCTACAACATGCTTAATCTTTACTGGCGCCTCAGGAGGGCGCGGGCTTTTGAAGGCTAAGGTAGGGGAATTATGCCTGGAAAGGAAAAATAAAGGAGGGAAGATAGAAAAAGAACCAAAAAACTTAGGGAAATAGCCAGAATATTGGTAATAATCGCAAAAATTTTTATTCATGACGATCGGTAAATTCAGGGATAGCGAAAAAATTTTCACTAAACCTCTAATTATTCAAAGGTCTCGTATATAATATAACTTATTGTATTGTTTCGATCCTAATTCTAACATACAAATTATAATTGATTTACTTTTATAAATTTAACAAAGGATTAGTGCCCTTGATAAACATCCTCTATTATCTAAATTCTAGACTATTCTTTAAATTGTTCAATATTAGGTAATAATTTAGTTATTATAGTTTTCTTATTAAAACATATAAAGTCATATTTTTTTTCTAGACCATATTGAAAATAAAGATAAATAGCCTTGATACGTAACTCGTATTCTGAGCTTGATATCTTTGCTCCTTTTAATCCACCCCTTAGATTGATTTCAGATAAATATGTAGTGCCATCTTCCTTAACCATTAAATCTATATGGGCATAGGGGAATTTCCCTCGCCTCATGACCTTTTCACAGAGCCTTAGTTGTGCTTCACTTAATTTATATACTCCACAATTTCCACCAAAAAATAGATTGTTCCTAAATGTATTTGGATTATGTCTCCAATATGCCTCTATGTAATCTCCTAATATAATAACACGTACATCTTTTATACCTGCAACAAATGGTTGTACTACAAATGGATATCTTAATTCTCCAAAACAAGCTTGATTGTATACTTGTTCTATAGAATCCCATTTGTGAATTCCAAGTCCACAATTGAATCTATTTTGCTTTGTAATGACTGCTCCTATGTTGTGTTGACCATAAAGATTTATCATTTGAACCATATCGTGTCTGTCTCTAGCAACAAATGTAAGTGGCACCATAAACTCTTTATAAACACTTGCTTGAAGGCATTTAGATCTACTTATCAATTGAGAAATAGCAGAAGGAAAGACTGTTACTCCTCTTTCTACTAAATCTAAGAATAGATATTCCTCGGAAGGTTTTATATTTAATAGTCCAATTAAAACATCGTTTTTACCAAGGTTAGAAAAATTTTCCCTAAATTCTTTATTGGTTAAGATGAAACGTAGATCCTTTGACAATTTTTGCTCCTAATATAATTTTAGTCTAACTATTTTAGATACTAAACTTTTAAACTTTAGCAATATATTTACTATCTTATCCGATAAAATTAGTGAAAATACACAAAAAATTTTTTTACTATAGTAAATAAATACAAAAATGTTTGCTATAATTGCAAAGGTGTCTTAGTGTTATTTAGTTTTTGTTTTTTAATAAAAAATTAAGTAGACAAGGAGGTTTGTTATCGTGATTATAAGACCTTCCCGGCTCTCTATGGAAGAAAAAGAAGAAATACTAAAACGCCTGTGGAAAAAAGATCCTTCTTTGTGGTCAGATGATCCTAATGTACAAAAAAATATTATTAATAGACTTGGCTGGCTAGATGTATTACCCAAAATGAAAGATAGGTTAGAAGAAATTATTAACTTTGCTAAACAGATCAAAGATGAAGGCTTTACTAAGATATTACTTTTAGGAATGGGGGGCTCTAGTCTGTGTCCTCTTATTATGTCTAAAATATTTGGTAGTCAACAGGGCTGGCCTAAACTAGTTGTACTTGATACAACGGATCCAGATGTAATAGAGTCTGCAGTAACTGATGATGAATTAGAGAGATGTTTCTTTATATTTGCCAGCAAATCAGGGACAACTATTGAACCCAATACTCAATTCGCCTATTTTTGGGAAAAACTTAAAAAAACAGTCAAAGAACCAGGTAATCACTTTATTGCAATTACAGACCCTGGTACTCCTTTAGAAATCTTAGCAAAAGAAAAAGCCTTTAGAAAATGCTTTTTAAATCCACCTGATATAGGAGGTCGATATTCTGCACTTTCATATTTTGGGCTAGTACCTGCTGCACTACTTGGTATTGACCTACATAAACTCATTGATAGAGCAGAAAACATGATAAAGAGCTGTGGTCCAGATGTAGCGCTCGACCAAAATCCTGGATTTATTCTAGGTGAATTCCTAGGAGAGATGGCAGCTCAAAGTAAAGATAAACTAAGTTTTCTAGCAGATCCAGATATAGAACCTTTTGGTCTATGGTTAGAACAACTTATAGCAGAAAGCTCTGGTAAAGAAACTCTGGGGATAGTCCCTATTGTAGGAGAAAGCCCTGGTATCCCTGGATTTTATGGAGGAGACAGAATCTTTGTATATCTACGTACAACTGGAGAATTAAATGACTTTGTAAAGGAACTTAAAGATGCAGAATTCCCTATTATGACCTTTGATATAAAAGATTACTATGATCTAGGAGGAGAATTCTTTAGGTGGGAAATGGCAACAGCTCTTGCATGTCACTTTTTGGGAGTCAATGCCTTTGATGAACCAAATGTCAAACTAACAAAGGAAAAGACCAAAGAAATCGTAGAGATATATGTCAAAGAAAAAAAGATGCCTATAACATTTTGGGTAGATCCGCAGAGCCAAATCAATTTTAGAGCATCTAGAATGCTTGCCTCTTCTATGAAAAGTCTTTCTAGAACACTTAGAGATCTATTCTTAGTACTCCCTTCTTGGGGTTATTTAGCATTTCTGCCTTATCTTCCCTATGATCAAGAAGTTGAAGAGATTATTACAGATATGAGAAAACTTGTAAGGCAGGAAAAGGGGTGCTCTACTACTATGGGATTTGGTCCTAGATACCTACACTCTACAGGACAACTTCATAAAGGTGGAATTATGAGTTCTGCTTTTATTATTTTTACTAGAAGGAGAAAAAAAGAATATCCAGAAATCCCTGGATACGGACTTAGTTTTTGGCATCTACAATTTGCTCAAGCAGTTGGAGACTTTCAAGCCCTTTCTGAAGCAAAAAGAAGGGTCTTACATATCCATTTGCCTGTTGAATTTAAATTGGGCTTAGAAAGCTTCTCTAAAGTACTATCTAGAGCATGTCGTCTATAGGGTAAACAAACATAGGGGGTGAATAAACTAAGAGGCACTTATGAGAAAGCACAGAATTGTAACTGTAGTGCTTTTCTCCATAGTCCTTTGGGGATTTGGAGTAATTGGATATGAACTCATAGAAGGCTGGAACTTTCAAGATTCGCTGTTTATGACAGCAATCTCTCTAACAACAGTTGGCTATGGAGAGGTTCACCCCCTTAGCCCAGCAGGACGCATCTTTACAATTGTACTTATTACCTTAGGAGTTGGATTCTTCTTTTATGCTCTAGGTCTACTAGCAGAAGCAACTATTGAAGGACATATTAAAGGTATCTGGGGAAAAAAGAGGATGGAAAAGGCTATAAATAAACTTTCTCAACACTTTATTATATGCGGCTTTGGCCGTATTGGACGTACTATATGTGAAGAGATACAAAAAAACGATATTCCCATTGTTGTAATAGAAAAAGAACCTGAAATAATATCTGAGATAGAACAATCCGGTTATTTATATATAGAAGGTGATGCCACACATGAAGAGGTATTAATGCAAGCAGGAGTAGATAGAGCAAAAGGATTAATATGTGTTCTGCCATCAGATGCTGATAATGTGTATGCTACCTTAACCGCAAGGTCTCTTAATCCTGGTATATTAATTGTTACTAGAGCAGAGGATATTCATGCAGAATCAAAAATGATGCAAGCTGGGGCAGACAGAGTGATAAGACCCCATGAGATTGGTGCTAGACGTATGGCACTTGCAGTCTTACGACCTTCTGTCATTGAGTTTTTGGACCTAGCAGTTCACTCTAGTGCCCTTGATCTTGGGATAGAACAGATAGAAATACAAAATGGTTCCCCTTTAGATGGTGTTACTTTAAAGGAAGCAGATATAAGAAATAAAACAGGTGCGACAATATTAGCTGTTCAACAATTTGGAGAACATATGGTGGTAAGTCCTGGAGCAGATTATAGACTTAGTGGAGGAGATATTGTAGTTGCAATGGGAAGCACAAGATCCCTTAAACTTCTTAAAGAATTAGCCTCTCCTGAGGAACACTAACAACTCTTATGATCTCGTCTTCTGTAACAATTAAATCCATTAATTGATCATGTGGTTGTATTAAAATATAGTCTTGAACTTGTATAGAAAATGCAAGCGCAATCCTAATCGCTTGAGGAGCACAGTATGCTAAAAATCTATCATAAAAACCACCACCATAGCCATATCTAGCACCACGTCTATCAAATACACTCCCAGGAACAACGACAATATCTAGCTCTTTAGGAGATATCCTTTCACACTTTTTAGGATTGGGCTCCAAAATACCATATGCTCCTTTGCATAAATCTTCCCAGGATTTTATCTTGTAGGTGATAAGTTGTTTGTTTTGGATATCAGAAACAGGAAGAACTACATTTTTCTCTTTTTTAGAAAGAAGTTCTTTTATAAGAGGGTGGGTGTTTACTTCACTTCTAAAAGATACGAATAACATTATAGTTTTTGAATTCTTAAAACAATCTAAAGAAAAGAGATTAGAAATTATCTTTTTACTTATTATGTCCCTGTCTCTAAGAGAATCTCTTAGAGACAGGATACTATTTCTAAGTTTTTTTATCTCTAAGGCATTAGGCTGCACTGATAATATCTCTATTTATATTGCTATCCAAAGCCCTTGTACCAAAACATCCTAATTTATTTTCTATAAAACTCTTCTCTCTTTTCAATAAAATCCTATTGATCACCTCAACAGATATAGGTTTTATAAATAAGTATGTAATTACTCCTTCAGCTAATGCCTTTTCTATATCTGGATGAGTAGGACTGCCTGTTAAAATAACAATTTTGACATTAGGATTAATCTGTTTTATCTCCTTAGCTGCTAGATATCCATTTTTAACTGGCATTTCCATATCTAATATAACTAAATCCGTCTTATGTTTTTTGTATAGTTCAACTGCTCTTTTACCATCACATGCTGTAAATATCTCCTTAACTCCAAGATCTTTAAGGACCTGGGCAAACAACAGAACCAAAAGAGGATCATCATCAGCCACAAGGACTGAATCTATCTGGATATCATTCATATCTCCACCCCTTTTTAGTTTAAATTAATGAGTTGGTCTTGAGACAACTAAACAAGATGATGCTGTACAACCTGCATATCTCCAAACAGGACGACAATTTTGATCCCTAAAAACGACTGTTATACCTTGAGGAAGAAGCCTAATAAATTTAGCCATAATATAAACATTACCATCACATCCATAAAACTTAGATCCTACTACTTTTATATTTTGCTTAGCTCTTATATGTACTTTTAACCCTGTTAAAAACCAACTCGGAGCGGTTAGCACCCTATAGGTATGTGAACCAGATTTTATCAAAAAACATTCTAGTCCCATATAACTAGCTACTAGAGGAGCAATTACTTCACCTTGAACTGTAACTTCTGTATTCTCATCATAACCTGTCTCTTGTTGAGCACTTGCCTGAGCAACAACAGCAAAAATAGTGATGGTACAAAGAACAAAAATCCATGCACGACCACTTAAGATAAATGAGGTTTTATCTGTAATACCTCTCATTAGTATTCCTTTACCTAATTTATAGACCGAATTCTTATATACTTAATAACGACCTAAAATATTTATTACTCCCTTCTATTTTAAACTATGCACACTTTATACCTTTTTATATAAAACTATCACAAAAAAAGCAAAAATAAAATAGATTAAAAGTTAAAATAAAAAAATAATATTAAATAGTCTTATAAAAATGAACAAAATCTTTTATTAAATCAAAATAATTATTTATATAAATTCTTCCTTAATAAAAATAATTGCTAACTATATGGATGGTATATAGATGCAGATTTTGCATTGTACGCAATTTTTGCATCTATAGATATGCAATTTTTGCACTCAGCCTTAAAAATATGACATTATTTTGACATAGAATCAATAAATTGGTCCACTTTTGACTAAAAATAAAACCCTAAGTCTTTTTTAATTTTTAAATTAATCCTTAGGGTATTATCAAAAAACTAAAAAAAACCTTTTATTTTTTCATCTTATTATACAAATAAAAGAAGGCCTTCTGAACGAAGGCCTTCGGGGAGAGGAGGGTTGGGAGGGATTGGGAATGCCTTTCTGCGCTCTTGTGTTTTTATATATGCAATCTCAATGCCAACCTTTTTACTTATCTTAACTCAAGCATCTTAAATCATTGGTTAAGCAATAATTATGCCATCATTAATCAGACAGTCCATATTGTTTAATCTTATATTGAAGAGTCCTAACAGAAATACCTAACAATTCTGCAGTCTTTCTTCTATGTCCCCCGGTCTTTTTAAGAGCTGCAATTATTGCTTCTTTCTCTAGATCTTTAAGAGGTTTTAATAAACTTATATCAATAAGTTTGTCATTTTGAACCTCACTCTCTCTACTAATAGTCTTTTCTAAAAGAGGAGGTAAAAATATCTTATCCCTTCTACTTAATATTATAGCTCGTTCAAGTACATTATACAGCTCTCTGACATTACCTGGCCAATCATAAGATACAAGAACTTCGATATCTTCATTAGTTAATGGTATTACTTTTTTACCTATTTTGGCGGAAATAATTTTAACTAAATATTGAGCTATAATACCTATAGCATTCTTTCTTTCTCTAAGAGGTGGAAGAGTTATTGGAAAAACACTTAATCTATAGTAGAGATCTTGTCTAAAACGTTTTTCTTCGATGGCACGAGATAAATCTTGATTAGTTGCTGCAATTATTCTAGCATTTGTCTTAAGAACTGTTGTCCCACCTACTCTCTCAAAATTCCTTTCCTGTAATACCCTTAAAAGCTTTGTTTGAGCAGAAAGAGGCATTTCCCCTATTTCATCTAAAAATATTGTACCATCTTGTGCCAGCTCAAATTTCCCCCTTTTTGTCTTTATTGCACCAGTAAAAGCACCTTTTTCATGTCCAAAAAGCTCTGATTCAATCAGATTTTCAGGTATTGCTCCACAATTAAGACATACAAAGGCCCCCTTAGCTCCACTTAAGTGGTGTATTGCCTTTGCTATTAAACTCTTACCTGTACCAGACTCTCCAAGTAAAAGCACTGTGGCATTAGTAGGGGCTACCTCAAGAACTTCCCTTTTTACATTCTCCATCCCTGCAAATAAGACCTCAGAAGGTGGAAGGTCTTCTGCTATCTGTTCTTTTAGAACCTGTCTTGCAGCAATTAGTCCTTGATGTTCTACAACCTTTGATACCGCAAGTCTAAGCTCTTCAGGACTCTTCAAGGGCTTTACAAGATAATCTAATGCCCCTTCTTTCATAGCTTCTACAGCATTTTCTACAGTAGCGTAAGCCGTTAGTAATATAAAATCTATTTCTGGATACTCCCTTTTTGTTTCTTTTAATAAATCTAAACCACTTATACCTGGCATCTTTAAATCAGAAATTACTAGATTAGGAGCAAAACTTTTTATCTTATCCCTAGCCTCTTCTCCTGAGAGAGCTATATCTACATCATAGCCAGCATCTTTTAATATACGAGAAAGTAAAATTGTAAGTGACACTTCATCATCTACTATTAATATCCTAAAGCTACTTTTAGACATTTTAAAAACCCTTGTATGTTTTCTCTTTTTTCTTATTTTTACTATAAATCACGTATATCTTTCTGCAAATCTCCAGCCGTTAATTAACTCATTGCTATAAAATCAACAAATTATTTTTAATATTTTTTTATTTAATATGATTTTTTATTTGAGAAAAAATTTTTATTATTATATATTGAATTATCCTATATATTTAAGTATATCATTATATATTGAATTACTTATCTAAAATTAGGGTTCTAACCAAATGGAAGGAGATAGAAGAAGTGGAGAAGATAGACGAC
>CAZODM010000019.1:9985-27760 GCA_964578585.1 uncultured Desulfobacterales bacterium
AATTAGGGTTCTAACCAAATGGAAGGAGATAGAAGAAGTGGAGAAGATAGACGACAGTCCCATTTAAGGGCAGCTATTTATGGATTATTTTTAGGTAGACGAAAATCTCCACGAAGAGAAATAGATAAAATAAATGGTTATATCATAGATTATGTTGAACCTCATATAGTAATTATTATTATTTTACCCATTATACTCTCTATATTAGATGCCTTGTTTACATTGTGTCTTTTAACTAAAGGTGGTAGTGAAATTAATCCTATCATGGAAATATTAATAAACCAAAATCCGGCTATTTTTTTTGTTTTTAAATTATTATTAACTACATTTGGATTGATTATAACTTTTTTATTTAGATACTTTAAAGTAATTGGGAAAATATATGGAATACATCTGCTTTATTGCATACTAGGAGTTTATATATGTCTTATTTGCTACGAACTATATCTTCTTATCTAAAAGCTATAGTTTTTACGTAGAAATTCCTCTATAACTTAAGATAGAATTCATCTCTTTTTGGGATAAATCACAGGGGCAATTTTTAAGTATGTAAACAATACACTCCGTACAAATAGAGTTAAATTT
The DNA here is from genome assembly GCA_964578585.1 of uncultured Desulfobacterales bacterium. Lineage (GTDB taxonomy): Bacteria > Desulfobacterota > Dissulfuribacteria > Dissulfuribacterales > JAMONC01 > JAMONC01. The sequence continues at coordinate 10,571 of CAZODM010000019.1, forward strand.
TCTATAATCATTATTCATCTTTACTAATTCCCAACATGGGACATCTGGATTTTGATAGGCTACACAGTTAAATCTTTTAGAATCACAAAGAGAAATCTCCCAACAAGGCAACTTAACCACAGAAGACATAACCCCTCCTCTTGGCTTAGGTTAGTAAGATGTAAACAAGAGCCGCAGAAAACATATATTTTTATTTTGTAGAAAACTTTAGATTTTTTCAATAAAAAAATAATATTTTTACTAGTTTTTTACCTAACTCAATTGCTTGACACCATATTATTAGTGCTTTATTTTTGCCTTTACAAATTAATGGGGATGTAGCTCAGTTGGGAGAGCGCCACGTTCGCAACGTGGAGGTCGCCGGTTCGATCCCGGCCATCTCCACCAACCACATCTAAAAGGTTCCTTTGCCATTCTTCTTCCAATGTTGACTTGACATTTAATCATTAAGTCCAATAGTAATAATCGTTACTTTAAACTAAAAAATAATAGGGGATAAAAACTTAGTCATGTTACATAGCTGGTCATACTACGCAAATGTATTAACTAGCATAATTGTAATAGTAAATCCAGTGGGGGCTATACCTGTCTTTGTATCTCTTACAGAGTCCCAACCTGAAGACTTTAGACACCATACAGCCTTTGTGTGTGGATGCGCAGTTGCAATAATATTAATAGTGTCTGTATTTGCAGGGCTTCCTATATTACATGGTTTTGGCATAAGCCTACCTGCATTTAAAGTAGCAGGTGGAATTCTAATACTATTTATGGCAATTGCAATGATGCATGCAAAACATGGAGATACAAGACACACAGAAGATGAGGCAGAAGAAGCCGCAGATAAAGAAAGTATTGGTGTTGTTCCCCTAGCAATGCCTCTTCTTGCAGGCCCTGGCGCAATAAGTACAGTAATTGTCTTTTCACATGAGATGACTAAGCTTGTAGATAAACTTATGTTAACAGGCTTTTGTATAATAGTTGGACTTGCAGTCTGGATTGTATTACGTCTTGCTGATCCAATTGCAAAACTTCTTGGCAGAACAGGCATAAATATAGTTACAAGGCTTATGGGACTGTTCCTAACTGCTATCGCAGTTGAATTTATAATTGGTGGATTAAAAGGGCTCTTACCAATACTTGGTGGAGGTTAATTAAAGCCCATATTTCTTCATTAGCCTATAAAATGTCCTCCTAGGTATTCCTGAAAGCCTTGCGGCTTTGGATATATTACCTCCTGCCTTTTCTATATAGTACATAAGTTCCTTTCTTTCAAAATCAGAGATAATTCTCTCTCTAACTGATCTAAAATCTGAACCATTTTTAATCATTCCTTCTTGACTGGCATCTACATCAATACACCTTATTGGTAAATCTTTTGCCCTTATAATCCCATCCTTACATACAATAGCTGCCCTTTCTATAGCATTTTCTAACTCCCGTACATTACCCGGCCAATCATAGTTCATCAAAAGCTCCATTGCCTCTGGAGTGATATCTTTAAGACGTTTGTTTAACTTAGTCTCTGCCTTTGTAAGAAAGTGATATGCCAAATATGGAATATCAACAGTTCTTTCTCTAAGAGGCGGAAGTTTTATAGAAAAGGTATTAAATCTATAATATAAATCCTGTCTAAACTCCCCCTTTTTAATAGCCTCTTCAAGATTTCTATTTGTTGCCGCAATAATCCTGACATTTACAATCTTTACTTGATTTGATCCAACAGGACGGATCTCCCCTGTCTGTAAAAACCTAAGCATCTTTGCCTGAAGCTCCATTTGCATATCACCAATTTCATCTAAAAACACTGTTCCACCTTGTGCCTCTTCTAAAAGTCCTTTTCTATCTTGTTCTGCCCCGGTAAAAGCACCCTTTGCATAGCCAAAGAGCTCACTTTCTATAAGAGATGATGTAAGAGCAGTACAGTTTATTGCAATATAAGGTTTATTTCTATATGGACTTGCCTGATGTATTGCCCTTGCAATAAGATCTTTTCCTGTACCTGTCTCCCCTAACAACAGCACCGTGGTCGGAGTTGGTGCAACTTGGGCAACAAGATCTAATACCTCTTGTATTTGCCGAGATCTACCCACAACAAAATTATCAATCTGAGGGAAATGATCTGGCGTCTTATCCCTTGCTGCCCTTACATTTGAAGACTCTTGAGATAATAGATGTTCAATTAAATAAAGTGCAGGTCCAGACACTATTGCTGTAGGAGAACAACCTATTTTCTCTAATTCGGCTCTCAGAGATTCATCTTCACTTACATCAAGGGCAATATCTACATCATAAGTAGTAAAAAATGTAACTGGATCTGTCTCATAAGTGATGCCAAGACGTTTGGCTATACGGTAGGTCTCTGGATCTCTATTTGGATCAACTAAAGCTACTGTGTCTATCTTTGCCTTTGCACAAAGTGCTTCTGCAATCCTTTCTATCCTTTTACTACAACCAACAATTGCTATACGAAATTTCTTCTCCCCCATAAGACCCTTTTTTATATCAGTTATCAGGAACTAGGTTCCCTAAAATCAAGTCCTTTATCTTTAAACCCCTTAGCCTTAGAAATCTCATCCATAAATACCTTTAGCCTTTCAGCATAAGGTGGATAATTAAAAAAGGCTGAACCAGAAACCAATACATTTGCACCAGCCTCTACCAAGCTGGCAGCATTTTCTGGAGTTACGCCACCATCTACCTCAATAAGTGTATTTAATCCTTTTGTCTCAATCATTTCTCTAAGCCGCCTTATCTTTTCTATGCTAAAAGGGATAAACTTTTGCCCACCAAACCCAGGATTTACACTCATTATCAAAACCATGTAAAGCTGAGGCAAAAGATATTCTACAAAAGAAAGTGGCGTATGAGGATTAAGTGCCACAGCAGGCTTTGCACCAACTCTTTCGATCTCAGACACAGCCCTTTCCAGATGCGTCTCTGCCTCTGCATGAATACAAATCAGATCAGCCCCTGCATCCTTAAAAAGGCTTATATATCTACTTGGAGCCTCTATCATAAGATGCACATCAAAAAAGAGCTTTGTATGTCTTCTACAAGCCTTTATAACTCCTGGACCAAATGTAATATTTGGAACAAACATCCCATCCATTACATCCCAGTGCACCCATTTTAGCCCTGCACCTTCAAGCTCAACAAGCTCATCCTTAAGCCTGCTAAAATCTGAAGATAAAAGTGAAGGTGAAATAATTACGCCTGCTACATCTGCTACGTCCATTTTGCTACCTCCCCATACGCCAGGTCTTAATCTAATTTATTTTGGGATCAAAATATCCCTTCTTATAAAGCTCTGCCATTTCTTCTAAGGACTTTATATCCCTGTTTTTTATCTTAGAAGCCATTCCTGCGCAACCAAATGCCTCAAATCGTTCCTTACATATCTGCTTCATGGCATCAGTGGCTGCTCGTAAAAACTTTCGTGGATCAAAATTTTTAGGATTCTCTTTAAGATGACGCCTTACTGCACCTGTTGAAGCAAGCCTTAAATCTGTATCTATATTTACCTTTCTCACTCCATGTTTTATACCCTCTTGGATCTCTGAAACAGGAACACCATAAGTCTGTCCTAAATCTCCACCGTATTCATTAATAATCTTTAACCACTCTTGTGGTACGCTTGAAGAACCGTGCATAACTAGATGCGTATCTGGTATACGTGCATGTATCTCCTTAACTCTATCAATTGCCAATATCTCTCCTGTAGGAGGTCTAGAAAACTTATATGCACCATGACTTGTACCTATGGCAATTGCTAGGGCATCTACCTTGGTCTTCTTTACAAAGTCTGCTGCCTGTTCAGGATCAGTAAGAAGTTGTTCTTTTGTAAGCTCACCTTCTGCTCCCACGCCATCTTCTTTACCTGCACGTTTGTTCTCAAGTGAACCTAAAACACCAAGCTCACCTTCCACAGATACTCCACATGCATGAGCTATCTCTACAACCTTTGATGTAACCTCAACATTATATTCATAACTAGATGGAGTCTTTGCATCCTCTAAAAGAGAACCATCCATCATAACTGATGTAAATCCACTTTGAATAGAACGTACACACACCGCCGGACTTGCCCCATGGTCTTGATGAAGACAAACAGGAATATGAGGCCATCTCTCAAGCGCCGCAAGTATTAGATGTTTTATAAATGCAGCTCCAGCATACTTTCTGGCCCCAGCAGAACTTTGTACAATAACAGGACTATCTGTCTCATCTGCGGCTTCCATAATAGCGTGAACTTGCTCCATATTGTTGATGTTAAAGGCAGGGATGCCATAACCATGCTCTGCAGCATGATCTAAAAGTTGTCTAAGTGTAATAAGTGCCATGACAGACTCCTTTTTTATTTTTTTTAGACTGTTATAGGTTCAAAATTAGTTTTCATCTGCTCCTTTTGTCTAGAAACAACTCTTTTAACCGCCTCCACAACTCTTTCCACACTAAAGCCAAATTCTTTAAAGAGTTGACTTCCAGGAGCAGATGCACCAAATCGCTCTATCGAAATGATTTGATCCTCGTGCTCAACATACTTAAACCAACCACCCTTAGAGCCTGCCTCAACAACGATTCTTGCCCTAACATCTGGAGGAATTACATAGTCCCTCCAAGACTTATCTTGGGACTCAAATACATCCCTGCTTGGCATAGATATGACCAAGACCCCTATTCCGATCTTTTCACACTCTTTAGCTGCATTTACAGCTAACTCTACTTCAGAGCCAGTTGCGATTATAAGGGCTTTTATCTCTTTATTAGGCTCATAAAGTCTATAGCCACCCTTAAAAATATCTTCTTCTTGCCCAATCTTTCTATTTTGAGCTGGTAGAGACTGCCTAGAAAGAATTAAAGCTGTTGGTCCTTGTTTTCTCTTTAAAGCAAAGGTCCATGCCACAGCAGTCTCAACCAAATCACAGGGTCTCCAAACACTCAAGTTTGGAATAAGCCTTAAAGACTCTATATGCTCAACAGGTTGATGAGTAGGTCCATCTTCTCCAACACCTATAGAATCATGTGTCAAAACATATATGACTCTTATTCCCATAAGGGCTGCCATTCGTATAGCGTTTCTCATATAATCAGAAAACACCAAAAATGTACCACCATATGGGATAAACCCACCATGAAGACAAAGTCCATTCATGATGGCAGCCATAGCAAATTCTCTTACACCATAGTGTATATAATTTGCTTGCCAGTTGTTCTTTGATACAGGTTTTGCTCCTGACCAAATAGTAAGATTTGAACAACCAAGGTCTGCTGATCCCCCAATTAACTCACTTAACTGGGGTCCTATAGCATTTAAAACCTTTAAAGAAGACTTTCTGGTAGCAAGACTTTCTTTACATGAACTCGTTGACTCTATAAGTTTTTTAGACCAAAATTCAAAGTTTTCAGGTAAGTTACCCTGCATTCGTCTTTTAAACTCTCTAGCTAACTCTGGATATTCTTTTTCGTATTCACTAAAGAGTTCTAACCATTTCTTTTCTTCTAATTCACCCTTTTTCTGACTATTCCATGTCTCTTTTATAGACTCAGGAATAACAAAAGGAGGATATGCCCAACCAAGCCTTTCCTTAGTCCTCTCGATCTCTTCTTTACCCAGAGGTGCGCCATGACATTTGGCACTACCCTCAAAAGAAGGAGAGCCAAAGCCTATTTTAGTCCTACAGCATATTAGAGTTGGATGCTCCTTTTCTGCTCTTGCTTCTTTTATTGCAAATTCTATAGCATCGTAGTTGTGTCCATCTACATCTTCTATAACATGCCAACCATACGACTTAAATCGTGCAGCAACATCCTCACTAAACCAACCATCTACAGGCCCATCGATCGAGATGCCATTTTGATCATAAAATAGGATAAGCTTCCCTAGTCCAAGAGTGCCAGCCAAAGAGCAACACTCATGACTTATACCTTCCATAAGACACCCATCGCCAACAAAGGCATATGTGTAATGGTCCACTATTTCTAGGCCGGGGCGGTTAAATGTAGCGGCAAGTATCTTCTCGGCAATTGCCATGCCAACTGCGTTTGCGACACCTTGACCGAGTGGACCTGTAGTGGTTTCAACTCCTGGGGTATGAGAAAATTCAGGGTGGCCTGGTGTTTTTGAACCAAGCTGCCTAAAATTCTTTATATCTTCAATAGTTAAATCATAACCAGTAAGATATAAGAGGCTATAGAGAAGCATTGAGGCATGCCCATTTGACAGTACAAACCTGTCTCTATCTACCCAATTTGGATTTAAGGGATTGTGTTTTAAAAACTTAAACCATAATACAGTAGCAATATCTGCCATACCTAAAGGGGCTCCAGGATGTCCAGACCTTGCCCTTTCAATGGCATCCATGCTTAGCGCTCTTATAGCATTTGCAAGCTCTCTGAGACTAGATGTTGAAGTCATAAACTCCTCCTCAAAAATTAATTATCATAAGGATAAATCTCCTTTACGCAGCTTTGCGTCTTTATGCAAATCCTCTTTAGTCATTAGGAGATAAATTAGTGCATAGATGCCATTTAATTTCTTTCAAGCTATATGCCAATAGGATATTAATTATAAAAAATGACATAAACTTAGTAAGTTAGCATACAATACCTATTTTTAGAATTGAATTACTATACACTTTTTTGTGCCGCCCACGTCTCACTAAAAATAATTATGTGCCATTTTTAGGTGCTACTTTTTTTATATTCGTGTTATATTATTCCTTATTTCCTTTGCGGCTGCAACCATATTTTTTAAAGATTCTATAACTTCTGGCCAATCCCTAGTTTTTAATCCACAGTCTGGATTGACCCACAGCCTATCATATGGAATAACTGCCATTGCCATCTCAATCAGTTCTTTAATCTCTTTTACACTTGGCACACGTGGGCTATGAATGTCATAAACACCTGGACCAACCTCATTAGGATACTCAAAATCCTTAAAAGCTGTTAAAAGCTTCATCTTACTACGACTTGCTTCAATACTAATTACATCTGCATCCATCTTTGATATCCACTCAATAATATCGTTAAAGTAGCTATAACACATATGAGTATGAATCTGAGTAGCATCTGACACACAACTACTTGCAAGCTTAAAAGACTCTACTGCCCACTCAAAGTAAGTAGGTGCTTCAGCTCTTCTTAGTGGCATTGCCTCTCTAAGTGCAGGCTCATCTATTTGAATTACTTTTATCCCTGCATCTTCTAAATCTTTAACCTCATCTCTAATAGCAAGGGCAATCTGCATGCATACTTCTTTTCTAGGAATGTCATCTCTTACAAAACTCCAATTAAGCATTGTAACAGGCCCTGTAAGCATTCCCTTAACTGGTCTTTTAGTAAGAGATTGTGCATAACAAATCCATGATACAGTCATTGGTTTGGGCCTAAACACATCTGCAAATATAATAGGCGGCCTTATACACCGTGTACCATAAGACTGTACCCAACCATGTTGGGTAGTAATAAAACCCTTAAGAAGCTTAGCAAAATACTCAACCATATCACTTCGTTCCGGCTCTCCATGAACAAGAACATCTAAATCTATCTCTTCCTGCACTCTTATAACCTTCTCTATAACTTTTTTTATCTTATCTTCATATTCTTGCTTGCTAATCTTACCAGCTAAAAATTCCTTTCTAACCCTTCTTATCTCCTTATCTTGAGGGAATGAACCTATGGTGGTAGTAGGTAAAATAGGAAGTCCTAAGGCCTTTCTTTGATAAGACCTTCTTAGCCTATAGGGACTCTTTCTTTCATACATGTCTTTGGTAACTTGTGAAAGCCTATCTCTTACATCAGGATTCTTTGTTCTAACATCTATTTTTCTTAACTTGACTATCTCCTTGTTCTTAAGAAATTCTTGCTCTACTGCCTTTTCCCCTAAAAAGATATCAGCTAACAGCCTAAGCTCATTTAACTTTTGAGTTGCAAAGGAAAGCCACAATCTTATGTCTTCATCTAGTGTTGTTTCTAAATCGAGATCAACTGGTACATGTATAAGTGAACAAGATGTAGCAATAGAAAGCCTAGTGTGCGAAAGGACTTCTGCTGCTCTTTTTACCTTCTCTAATGCTAAGGCTAAGTCTGTCTTCCAAACATTTCTTCCATCAATCAAACCTAAAGAGAGCCCCATACTGTCAGGGACACAACTTAATACTTCATCTAACTGTCCAGGTGCCCTTATAAGATCAATATGTAAAAATGACACTGGAAGAGATATAGCAACTTCTAAGTTATCTCTTAAACCTTCAAAGTACGTAGCTAGTATAGATTTAAAACAACTAAGTTCTGGACTTAATTCCTTATATACATCTTTAAAAAGCCTCTTTATGCGCTCATCTAAATCTAATACCAATATTGGTTCATCTATCTGAATGTATTTTGTATAAGATGATAGAAGCTTAAAAAGCTCTTTATATACAGGCACTAAATGAGTTAATAGCTCCCATTTATCAAAAGATTCATCATCTTCTCTTGAAAGATAAATAAAAGTAAGGGGGCCAATTATTACTGGCTTTGCCTCTATATCTAAAGATTTAGCCAATTCTATCTCTTCTATTAATCTCTTAGGAAACAAAGAAAATTTTGTATTTTTGTTAACTTCTGGGACAATATAGTGATAGTTTGTATCAAACCACTTTGTCATAGCCATAGGCGAAGTCTTTGGACCACCACGTGCCATTAAAAAATAACCCTTAAGATCAATTGAGCCATCTTCTTTAAAGATCTCTATATCTTTAAAACGATCTGGAATTAGTCCAAGCATTAAGGAAGTATCAAGGATATGATCATAAAGAGAAAAATCTCCAACAGCAATAACATCTATACCTGCATCCTGTTGCTGTCTTAGCCTTTCTAATCTTAAATCATTAAGCCCTGAGATAAGTTCTTGTTCATTTGTCTTACCCTGCCAAAAAGATTCTATTATCTTTTTTAATTCTCTATTTTTCCCTATACGAGGGAACCCTAGGGTATGAGTAAACATGGCTTCACATCCTCCTTAAAAAATAAAAGATTCCCCCCTTGCAGCCAAGACAGCCAAGACTTTTGATTTTAAAGGAGTGTGAGGCCCGCTTATTTAAGCTCTAGCGGGCCATAATTAGAAACAAAAAGTAAAGAAATTTATTAAATACTTTTAAACTCTTTAGTTTAAGAGGCCTGTGCTTTTTCGCCCTTTATAAGCCCAGAAAATGCAACATATATGGCTAAAGCACCACATAAAATGCCTTCCCATCCAGTAAATGTCTTAAGAGCTGGATTTGGAATCACCTCTCCTAGTGCTAACAAGAAGAAAAGTATCCATAAAGTAACAAATACTGCCTGGATTGGAATTGGATGTTTCCCTACAACAAGTGCAATCCACATAAAGAATGTAAAAATACCCCACATAACAAGATAAGCAATTATTGCGCTCTTGGCTGGCCCTGCCCACCAACCAAGTTTATGCATTAAAAGAAGTCCCACTAAAGTCTCCCAAAAAAATCCATAGGAAATAAATGCAACTGTGCCAAAAGTATTACCCTTTATCCATTCCATAATGCCTGCTATTACCTGGGCAATACCTCCATAAAAAATTCCCATTGCAAGAACCATCGTACCCAAAGGGAAGATCCCTGCATTGTGAAGATTCAGCAAAACAGTTGTCATGCCGAATCCTAGTAATCCCAAAGGTGCTGGATTTGCCAACTTGTCCTGCATGCTCTACTTCCTCCTTTCCCGTTTTTTTATGTTTTTTGTTTAACTAGAGCCGCTGGTCCGCCACCATGCCGTTTTAGGAAGGTTTATTAATATTAGAGAAAAATATGAATGTTTTAATATATCGAACTGTCAAAAAAATAACAAGAAAAAAAAGAGGCAAGGTTCAAAAACTTTTGAACCTTGCCAGAGCCAATGTTGCCTGCACCGGCCCTTTATTAATCAAGCTTTATACCGCCGTCTCTTGCCGCATCCCTTATATGCTCAACAAAAATCTTAGCTACGCCATTTAAGTCACCAAGGCCGACAAATTCAGGGATTACCTTGATCCCATTTCTTTCAAAGGTATTTTTCCAACTATCAGGAGCATTTCCTGCCATATCATTATGAGCATGATCCCCTGCAACAATCATCAAAGGAAACATAACAACTTTTTTAACATGAGCCATTTTTGCCCAGGTTACAGCATCCTGCAATGAAGGAAAGCCCTCTACTGTACCTATAATGATTTTGACATCTGGATACATCTTTTGCATGACCTCTTGAAATTCAGCGTAAATTCCAGTGGAATAATACTCATTGCCATGTCCCATATACACAAGAGCTGCATGATTCTTTCTTGCAATCTCAACCTCTGGCTTAAGTGCCCTTGCCAGTATCTTCATATCCTTTCTATAAGGATAACGAACTCCCCACATACCAGTAAGTGGACGTCCAACTACTATTGGCTTTGTAAAAGGCATCCACTCCTTCTTTATAGTATGAATATCATTTAACCCATGTACATATGAAAGAACATCACAAAACTCCTCACCTGCATAAAAATGTGTAGGCTGCACCACAATCTGGGTATATCCTTCATTTTGAAGATCCCCAATTTCACCAAGAAGACTCTTTACATAAAGGACCTCTTTGGGCACTTCAGGATTGTGCTGCCACTTAGGATCTTTAGCCCTCTTCTCCCAAATCATGCGAATGATATTGGAAGTAAATGCAATCTTAACCGGAGTGTGAGGGAAAGCCTTCTGAATATGACGCTGTATGTTTACAAGTGAATGAATAGCACAAGGATAGGCAGTACCAAACATGGCAAGTACAATAGCCTTCTTTTTTGGTATCTTATGCATCATAGAAAAACCATTTGTGGTACTCATAAACACCAGCATAAAAAATGCTAAGACACAAACAAACCACTTCTTCATAACCAAACCTCCTCCTTGTTATAAATTATTTTTTTATATAACTCCCCCCTCTTTTAGAGAATTTTAAAAAATTCTCTAAAAAACAAAGGGAATAAATAAGATACTATGGGATATTGTGGGTGGGTTTAACTATCCTGATAAGTATTTCATAACAAAAACCTCCTATCCTCGTAGGATGAATGCAATAAGATTGCATTCTTTCGTGTAAGCCTTATGCTTACACGGTAGGGTCGTCTTCCGGCTTAGGGCACTTAGGCAAAAAGCCTAAACCTACTTGCCAGCCTTCCCATCTCCGAATTTGGAGACAGTGGCTTTGTTGGCTTTCGTTCCCAACACGGCCGCGGGACGGCGGGAGATTCTCACTCCACTTCCGTTACCCTACGTTCATATAAACTAACTTAATTGAATAAAAATAGCAAATAAAAATTTTTGTAAATTAGACAAAAACAAAAAGCCAACTAAAAACCAATGGCAAATCCACCTCTTCTAGGATCACCTGCCCCTTCTTTTCCTGGTATAAGGGCATGTACACCTCCAAAGTATATATCTTTTTTATCCCACAAATTTATAGGCCATCTTTTTTTAAGAACATCTATTGAGTTTTGAGATAGTCCTGGCTCTACCTGAAACAACTGTCCATCCCAAAATAATCTTGGGGCATAAACTGCATTTTTTATATCTACCGAAAAATCTACTACATGAGTTAATACCTGAAAAATCGCAGCTCTAATCCTTTTACTACCCCCACTTCCAATCACAAGATTGATAGCTCCATCCTCTGAAACCACTACACTGGGACTCATCATAGAACTAACTCTTAACCCTGGTGGTTGGCAATGAAATCCATTTGGATGAAGATCATCCTCACCCATCATATTGTTTAACATTATACCTGTCCCTGGGACAATATAACCAGAGCCTTCTCCATTGGAGGTTGTCATGCTAGCAACATTTCCATCCCTATCACATATACTTAAATGTGTAGTACCTTTAGAATTGATAACGTGAGTAATAGTTACATCTTTGATTGAGCTAGGCATTAAGATACCCTTTTCTCTTAACTCTTCTACTTTAAAAAGAGTTGAACCAAGTGCTTCTATGTGATCAGTTCCAAGCCAGCTACACTTACAATCAAACTTATCAAATATCTCTAAAGAAAGACATATGAGTCCCCCACCAAGAGAGGGAGGTGGATTTGTAAGAATCTTCTTATCTTTATAAAAAAACTCTAAGGGCTTTCTCTCTATAACTTCATAAGAAGCAAGGTCTTGACTAGTTAAAAGCCCACCATTTTCTTCCATATCTTTTTCAATCTTTTTAGAAATTTCTCCTTTATAAAATTCCTCTCCCTCATCTTCAGACAGCCTCTTTAAAAACAAGGCCAAGTCATTATTAAATAGCCTATCGCCTTCTTTAAGAAGTTTACCATTTGGACTAAATAAGCGTTTTGCCTCTTGTGTAAGAGTCATTATTGGTTCAAGAAGTTTTAAAAAATAAGCCTGATGCCAATTAAGCTCTACTCCATTTTCACAAAGATATATTGCAGGTTCTAATACATCAGATAAAGGAAGTCTACCTAAACGCTTATGAACATGAATTAGTCCTTTTAGTGTACCTGGAACTGCAACAGAACCATGTCCAACATTAAATACCTGCTCTGAACCAGGGAATTTTACTGTAACTGGAAAGAAATAAGGCTTAAAATCTTTCTTAACACCCTTTCCAGGAGTATTTGTAAAAAAATCAAATAAAATCTCCTCCCCCAAGCTAGTACGCGCTAGTAAAAACCCACCACCGCCAAGACTTGTAAGAGTAGGCTCACATATAGCAGAAGAAAATCCCGCAGCCACTGCTGCATCAAATGCATTACCACCCCTTTTTATTATATCTATAGCAGTTTGACTGACATATTGGTGTCCAGATGCAACTATAGCCTTCATCGTCATTTATGAAAGAAACTCCTTCCTAAAATAAACTATTATGTCTTTAAAATTATATCCTTGTTGCTTAAGTCCTCGTAACTCATCAGCATTACTACCTCTTGTAATAACTGAGCTTAAGTCTTTTAAATAAGTATCACTTTTGAGTCTATAAAAATAGGGCTCCAAAATCTCAAGAAGCTCCCTAAAAACATCTTTTATATCCCTTTTTATAAGATTGCCATCGTTTATACTTACATACTTGGCATTCATACCATAACGTGCGGCTTGCCATTTGTTGTATTTTAAAAGATAGGAAAAAATTAATTTATCTTGATACTTGTCAATATTTAAATCATTATCTAGTTCTGACACATAAGAAACAAGGGCCTGGATCATAGCAACAATAGCTACTACTTGCTTAAACCTCATTGGCACATCACAGATTCTGATTTCTACTGTGCCAAATGTAGGATGTGGCCTTACATCCCACCATAGATCTCTAATAGTTGATATAATCCCTACGCTCTTAAGGGTATTGGTAAGAAAACAAAAATTATCCCAACTCATAAGAGGCTCAGGCATACCAGAAAGTGGAAGTGCCTTAAAAAGTTTTGAACGATAAGAGGCAAATCCTGTATCTCTTCCTTGATAAAAAGGAGACGAAGAAGAAATTGCAAGCAATACCGGAAGCCACCTTAAAAGCCTATCATAGACCTTAATGGCCATATCTTCATCTTTTACCCCAATATGAACATGAAGGCCTTGAGAAATAAAACGTCTCCCTATTTGTTGAAGTTCATTTAAAAGCCTTTTATACCTTGGATCAGGGAAAAGCTTTTGTTGGGCTATCTTAGAAAAGGGATGAAGACTTGAGACAAACAGCATTGCATCAAGTGAATTACATATCTTCTCTAATTCTTTATATAGGTACAAAAGCTCCTTTTCTACTTGTGTTACATTATCACAAACTCCAGTGGTAATCTCTATCATAGATTGAATAAACTCAGGTTTAATAAACTTTTTTATATCTTGAGGAATCTTTTCTAGTAAGAAAGGAGATATAGAAAAAAGCTCGAAATTGTCCCTTCTAAGGATTTGAACTTCTAATTCTACTCCAATAGTAAAAGAATTTAGATTGTTTTTAAACTTAAAAGGATTATCTTCTTCTTGCATCTAAACAAAAACTACTCAATACATTTACGTTAAAAGCATCTTAGCTGCCAACATTGCCACATGTGCCATAAAACTAGCACCTATTTTAAATACCTCTTCATTAAAGTCAAATTTAGGATGATGCAAAGGATACTGGGGCTTAATAGGTGAAACACTTGCTCCAAATCTAACCATCGCTCCTCTTACCTTTTCTAAGTAATAAGCAAAATCTTCTCCACCAAGACTAGGTAAAGGAATAAACTTAAACCCTGTTGAAGGAATAACACTCTTAGCTGCCATCTCTACTATTGATAAGGCATAATCATCATTAATAACAGGAGGATAAGATTGTACCCAGTTAAGTTCTACCTTTATGTCCATCATAACTTCTATAGAATTACAACATCTCTTAATACCTGAGATGATCTCTTGCCTTACCTTAGAATCCGTAGATCTAACAGTACCTTTAATCACTCCATGATGTGCAATACAGTTAGGAGCATCTCCTATTTGCATATATCCTACACTTATAACATGCGGACTTAATGGATCTATACATCTTGCAGAAAGACTCTGTAAAGAAAGAACAAGATGAGAAGCTGCTACAAGAGCATCCTTACCTTCATGAGGCCTTGCTCCATGCCCTCCCTCACCTGTTATACATATCTCAAAACCATCTGCATAAGCATTCAATAATCCATGCCTGTAGCCAATCTCCCCTACTTTAAAATTTGGATCAATGTGTCCAGCAAATATTATGTCTACCCCCTCTAAAACACCAGAATCAATCATAGCCTTTGCACCAGCTCCAGCCTCTTCTGCTGGCTGAAATATAAGCCTTACAGGAAGTCTCAGCCTGTCTTCTTCCTTTTTTAAAAGAGCTGCTGCCCCTAGTAACATTGCTACATGTCCATCATGGCCACAGGCATGCATTATATTCCTTTCTTTAGAAGAAAAAGAAAGTCCTGTCTCTTCTTCTACAGGAAGAGCATCCATATCTGCCCTAAGAGCTATGATAGGCCCTGTATCTTTAGGACCTATATCTGCAATAACCCCTGTCTTAGCAACCCTCTTTTTATATGTAATACCTAACTCGTCTAACTTTTTAGTTATTAACTCCGAAGTCTTATACTCTTTAAAACCAAGCTCTGGATGCCTATGGATAGATCTCCTTATATCTACCATCCAAGAAAATAAGGCTTCATCTACACTAAATATATTACCCTCTATATCCAATGGTTCTTTCATTTTAATCTTAATTCATTCCTCAAATATTAATGTGATGTTAGAGTAGGCAAATTATCCATAAGCGTAAAAAATATCTCATTTATCTTTTTATATCTTTCCTCTTCTACTAATAACTCATTGGGTTTTTGACAATATTCTGAATCTTCTATCTCATCTGCACAATTTTCTAAAAGAAGCTTTACAGACTCAGGCTTTGTCTCAATATGAAATTGTAGCCCTATCACCCTTTGCTCCCATATAAAAGCCTGATTAGGACATGCATGAGAAGATGCTATATGATATGCATCTTTTGGTATTTCAAAAGTGTCTCCATGCCAGTGAAATGCATCAAAAGTAGCTGGAAGATTTTTAAATATAGGATCATTCCAGCCAATCGGAGTAAGAGAAACTGGAAACCACCCAATCTCTCTAACAATGTTCTTCTTAACTTTAGCTCCTAAGGCATCTGCCAAAAGTTGTGCACCAAGACAAATCCCCAAGACCACTTTACCAGAAGATATTACCTCTTTTATGTAATGTTTTTCCTTTTTTAACCAAGGGTGTTTATCCTCATCATAAACCCCCATAGGTCCACCCAATATAACTAAAAGATCATATTCAGAAGGACTTAATAAGGGGGCATCTTCATATATCTTTGAGCCAATCAATTCATGAGAATGAAGATCAGCCCAATCTGTTAAAGCTGCTGGACCTTCAAAAGGAACATGTTGTATATAGAATATCTTCATCTTATGCCCCCTTTAATCTCAAGACGCCCTTTGAGGATGCCAGTCCTTAAATACCTGCCTTGCGGCAAGGGCCTTTCTTTCTTCATAAGCCTTTCTCATTATACGTATATCTTCAACAAAATGCTCCATCTCTTCCATAGTAAGAGCTTGTGGACCATCACACAGTGCTGTCTCTGGTCTTGGATGAAACTCAACCAACACCATGTTTGCTCCAACACTTACTCCCATTGCAGCTGAATGGAATATATCTAATATGCCATCTGGTGCCCTTTCTTTTACTCCAACTGAATGAGAAGGATCTATACATACAGGAAGCCTTGTAAGACGCTTTATAACAGGCACATGTATAAAATCAACTAAGTTCCTATGAGGATCACCTAATCTAGTTTTTACACCACGTAGGCAAAATATGATATTTCTGTTGCCTTCACTTGCAATATACTCACATGCATTAAGCGATTCTTCAAGAGTTAGCCCCATACCACGTTTATACAAAACAGGGAACTCTTGCTGAGAACCAACTGCCTTTAATAGCTCAAAGTTTTGAGCATTCCTTGTACCAACTTGAAGCATGACCCCAGTAGGCCTACCAGCTTCTTCAAGAGCATTATATATTTCTTCTATATGTACAGCCCTTAAAACCTCCATTGAAATAACTTTAATACCATATTTACCTGCTAATTCAAAGACCCAAGGAAGACATGCTTTCCCATGTCCCTGGAAATCATAAGGACTTGTACGAGGCTTGTATGCTCCACCTCTTGCTGTTACTATACCAAGCCTCTTCATATGTCTGAAGGTGGTCTCTAGATTATCAGGGGTATCAATTGCACAAGGCCCTATAAATATGTGTAAACAATCTTGATCAAAATTGACTCCATTATATTCAAAACCAAATTGATCTAACTGTCCACCATGACGTCCAATCTGACGGTATTTACTAGAAACTCTTACTACTCTTTCAACACCGGGTAATCTTTCAACCTGTTCTATAGGGATATCATGGGTAGGGCCTATAAGATATATCTCTGTAACAACCCTACTAGCCCCTCTAATCCCTGACATCCTAGTTGTAATGTTAGGAAACTGTGAAAGATAATTTTGAATCTGTCTAATTTCTGGACCACTTGGGTCAACATCTGGCTTCATTATAATGATCATTTCCTTACTCCTACACCCCTTTATAAGGATTACTTTAATCTTGCTTCTATACCACTAAGTTGTAAAGAGGTCAAAAAA
>CAZODM010000020.1:0-7561 GCA_964578585.1 uncultured Desulfobacterales bacterium
TACCCAAATAATTCGCTTTCTAGAAGTTCTCCTGGAAGTGCAGCACAGTTTACTTTTACTAGTGGACCATTTTTACGATTTACAGAATTTTCATGTAGAGTCCTTGCAACAATATCTTTACCTACACCACTTTCTCCACATATCAGTACATTTAAATCTGTATTAATTACCTGTTTAATAAGTTCTTTTATACGTTTTATAGGTGGACTTTCACCAATTATTAGATCCATGGGATTCTTTTAAATAAGAAAAGATTTAATTAACGTTATTTTTCTATCAAAAGTTAAAATAAAAATCAACTAAAATTGAATAAAAATAGTTAGCTTATTTTAACTTATTCTAAATTGGAAAATTTTTAAATAAATAAAATAAATATAATTTAATATAACAAAATCAATAAGAAAATCCATAGTTATTTTTGATAAAATACTTGTTAAAATATAAAAAAAATATTATAAAAACAGAACTTGAGAATAGTTTAGAAATATTTTAGAATATTTTAAAATATTTAATTTTCAAATAAAATTTTTTATTTTTCAAAAATAAGTAGAAAAATAAATAAAAATAGACTAAGATATTTTTTTGGCGTTTAATTAGAATTATATAGGTATGTTAATCTTGTTGGAGTAATGAATTATGTCCACCTCAACTAAACGGACTGATAATCAGATTAACCTAGATAAAGACCCAATTAAAGAAGAAACTGATCATTTTTTTGACTCGTGGTGGGAAGAAGATTTTTTACCTTTATCTAATATAATTCCGGAAGAACAGAATATTCTTATCGTAGATGATGATCCCACAATTTTAACTCTTTTAAAAGAATATATAGCCACGCTAGGTTTTAACTTAGTTACTGCTTCAAACGGTATTAATGCATTGACTGAACTTAAAAATTCAGAGTTTAGTATTGTTATAACCGACCTTTTAATGCCTGGCATGGATGGCATGGAACTTATAAAAGAGGTGAAACGCAATTGGCCAGATACAGACATTATTGTTATTACAGGATATACAAACAGTTATAGATATACAGATGTAATTCGTGCAGGTGCTAGTGATTTTATACAAAAACCATTTAACTTAGATGAGTTAGAAGCAAAAATAAATAGACTTTTAAAGGAGAGAAAACTACGTTATCTCTTAAGAAAGCTCTCTATTAGAGACCCTCTTACTAATCTTTATAATCGGCATTTTTTTGAACGCAAATTCACTGAAGAGGCAAAAAGAGCAGCAAGACAGTCTTATCCATTTTTTTTGGTGTTAATAGATGTAGATAGATTCAAATTTTACAATAAGGAAAAAGGTACTAAGGCAGGAGATAAGCTATTAAAAGCTATAGCAAAGATTATAAAAAATTGTACTAGACGTCATGTTGACAGCACCTTTAGATATGGCGGAGATGAATTTGCTATACTAATTCCTCAGACAGATACTCCTCAAGTTATCAAAATTGTAGAACGTATTAGAGCCGCTCTTAAAAAGGAGCTTCCTGATGTAGGCTTTAGTATTGGAATTGCCAAATTTATAAGACGAGAAGATAGAGCTCTTGAGAAAGACTTAGAAGATCTTATAAATAGAGCTCAAGAGGCAGTGTATCAGGCAAAGGATGCGGGGGGAGATCAAGCAGTATTAAATAATGAAGATGGATCCTCTTCAAAACAGTCTTGATATCTTCCCTGTATGTTTAAATTCTAGATAATCTTCTATAATTTCTTTATGATCAAAACACATAGGAGTAGGTAGATTTTTAGGATCAAAGAGTTTTGCAGTTTTTGCATCATCTCCACCTTTAGGTTCTCCTTTAGCTCTTGCTATATAAACTGTAGAAATTGTATGGCCTCTTGGATCCCTTTTAGGATCAGAGTATGTTGCCATTTGGTATACTATTTCTACATCAAGTCCGGTTTCTTCTTTTGCCTCTCTTATTGCAGTCTCTATTAATGCCTCTCCATAATCAACAAATCCACCTGGTATAGCCCAACCATGAGGTGGATTTTTACGTTCTATTAAAACAATCTTATCATCTACTTCTATAATAATGTCTACAGTAGGAGTAGGATTTTTATATTGTTTTATTTCATAACCACACTGAGGACATTTTATAAATTGGTATGTACTCATTTCGTCCCTCTTTTTTATTCATAATTTTTATGGAAATCTTTCAAAACATCAATTAGTTCTTTATGTATTATCGAATTAGATGCAAGTACTTCTCTGATCCATGGATCATAATTATTACCTGAAAAATCTGTTACTTTTCCACCAGCTTCTTGTACTAACAAGAGCCCTGCAGCAGTATCCCATGGCTTTAGTTTTATCTCCCAAAATCCATCTAACCTTCCACATGCCACATAGGCCATATCAATAGCTGCTGCCCCTGCCCGTCTTATACCTTGACATTTTACTATCATATTTTTTAATGCTTCTATAACCTTATCTGGATGTTGCCTTACATCATATGGAAAACCTGTTGCCAACAGTGCTTCATTAAGACAATTTACACGAGATACCTCTATTCTTTCATCATTTAGAAATGCTCCTTGTCCTTCTACTGCAATAAAGCATTCATTAAATATAGGTAAATATATCACTCCTATTATAGGTCTAGCATTATCCCACAATGCAATTGATACACAAAACCATGGGAATCCATGTGCAAAGTTAGTTGTGCCATCCAGTGGATCTACTATCCATATTGTTTTATCTTTGTTAATTTCTAAACTTGACGATTCTTCTGCCAAAATAGGAGCTATTTTGATACTATTTAATATGTCCTTTATCTTTTTTTCACTTGCTATATCTGCTTCTGTTACAAGATCTATTTCTCCTTTGTGAGTTATTTGATGCGGTTTTAGATATAGTTCTTTTAATATTTTACCTGCACTAAGCGCTGCCTCTTTTGCTATATCAACTGCTCTCTTTATATCCATAGTTTCACCTAGTATTGAACTAATTCACAAATAGTTTTTTGTAATCTTTTAAGTTTTCAGTTACCTTCCCAGCACCAGTGACTACGGTTGTTAAAGGGTCTGGAGCAAGTTTAATGCGTAGTCCCAATTTGTTTTCAAAATATTCTACTATACCCTTTAATAAGGCTCCTCCACCAGTTAGTAATATCCCTTTATGTTCTATAATAGATTTAATATCTGTATCAAGGCTATCATATAGCTTGGAGATTCCCTTAACAATTTCTTTTAATATATCTTCAAATACAGGATATAGTTCACAAGGATCTAAAAGTGTAGTTGTTGGAATTCCCTTTACAAGATCTTTTCCTCGTATTTCTTGAGGGGCTAAAAATTGAGCAGTTTCTTTTGTTGCAGCACCAACTTGCCATTTTATTTCTTCAGCCATAGTTAGACCTATTTCTATATTGTATTTTTCTTTTAAAAAACGTGCGATAGCCTCATCCATTTCATCTCCAGCAACAGCAAGGCTATGGCATGCTATAAATGAAAAATTACTTATTACTGCTATCTCTGTTGTTCCTCCTCCAATGTCTACTATCATATTGGGCTCTTCTTTAGATATATCAAGCCCTGCACCAATTGCAGCTGCCATTGTTTCCTCAATTAAAAATACCTTCTTGGCTCCTGCTTCTTTAGTTGCGTCAAGCACGGCCTTTTTTTCTACTTGAGTGATCAAAGATGGCACACCTATAACAATCCTAGGTGTTAAAAGTCCTTTAGAACTCTTTTGTTGTGCCTTTGCCAATAAGACCTGTACTAACGCTTTAGTAGCATCAAAGTCTGCTATTACTCCATCTTTTAGAGGTCGAACAGCCTCAATCGCCTTTGGTGTCTTTCCCCAATATCTTCTTGCTTCATCTCCTACTGCAAAAATTTGGCCATCTTGTGTAGATCTAGCAATTATGGATGGCTGCGAAAGTACTATCCCTTTACCCCTTACATAGATTAGGGTATTTGCAGTTCCTAGATCCATTGCCATATCTTTTTGAATGATACTCTTTATGCCTCCCCAACCCATTTTTTACCTCTTATTTTTTTATTTATCTTTCAAGATTAAACGCAAGTATGGTTCAAATATTTTAGAAGGTTCATCAGGTAAAAGTGTCGCACCTAAGTTACCTGTAAATATCCATACATAAGATTTATTAGTAAAAGGAAGGAAAAAGCCATATACTAATTGTTCTAATTTAAAAGGTTCTCTAAGTCTAATAAAAAATGACTTTTCCCTTTCTCCCCTCGATCTAAATAAAAAAAGGTCACGTTTGTTTCTAAACATCCAGCCCACAAGCCCATTTTCTATTGATATAGGCCTAAAAAGCCATTTTTCTTCTCTAGCACCTGTAATAGCAAGTACTTGATATTTATCTTTTTCAATACTAACTGCTACAAGTCCTTGAGAAAGGCAAAGGGATTTACAAATGGAGTCTAAAATTATTTTTATATCTACAGGAGGTGTTATTTTACTTACAAAACTATACCACTTATCTATTATATCTAATCTTTTAAGCTCTTTATTTGCTTGTATAATATGAGATGCTAGTTCTGCACATCTTATTGCAATCTTTTGTCTTTTAGGACTAAACTCATAATAGCTTTTACTATCTATAAATAATACTCCTTGTTCATCTGGTAAGGGACAGGCATAAAGTGATTTTATATCTACCTCTTTGTTATATATCCCTATTGTTAGGGCACTTCTATCAAACTTTGCTATATGAAGAGGACGGGCATGCTTTGCTACAAAACCAATTAGAGATTGTTCAGTTTTTATAATAGAATCTGTATCTATAGACTCGCAAAGACTATGATAAACGGAAAGTTTTAAGACATCTTTTGACAGTGTCTTTACAAAAAGAGCTGCTGTATGAGCATCAAAAACATCCGCAACTAAATGGATAAATGTCTCAAGCTGTAACTGTGCAGGCATTTGAGATTGCTGGGCCAAAAGGTGGCCTTAGTACCCCCTTTTCAGTAATGATAGCAGTTATTAGTTTGTTTGGTGTTATATCAAATGCAAAATTTAATGCACTAACACCTTGTGTAGCAATTCTTGTTTTACCAATATGAGTGACCTCCTTTTCATCTCTTTGTTCAATAGGTATTTCTTGCCCTGTAGGTGTATTTATATCTAAAGTAGAAGTCGGAGCTGCTACATAAAAAGGAATATCATTTTCTTTAGCTGCTAATGCCACACTATAGGTTCCAATCTTATTAGCTACATCTCCATTGGCAGCAATCCTGTCTGCTCCAACTATGACTGCATCAATAAGTCCTTTTTGCATTATAAAGGCTGCAGCACTGTCTATAATAATTTGGCAATCTATCTTGTCTTGACTTAGTTCCCAGGCAGTTAACCTAGCTCCTTGAAGCCATGGCCGAGTTTCATCAGCAAAGACTTTTATACGTTTTCCTGCATCCTTTGCACCTCTTATAACACCAAGGGCTGTCCCATATGCTCCTGTAGCAAGAGCACCTGCATTACAATGTGTTAGGACTCTCACTGGATTAGGTAATAGCTTTTGTCCAAAGGCTGCCATTTTAATATTAGCTGATATATCTTCTTGCCATATATCTAGAGCCTCTTTCTCAAATATTTCTAAGATCTCTTTTGGTTTAAGTTCTGGTCTTATCTTTGATAAAAGTCGATCTAGTGCCCACTTAAGATTTACTGCTGTAGGTCTTGCCTTTGAGATATTATCAGCAGCCTTTTTTACATTAGCTATAAAATCTCCCCTTTTATTTATCAAGGCCTTTGTAGCCAAAACAAGGCAAAATGCCCCTGTTATTCCAATAGCAGGAGCACCTCTTACAACCATATTTGAGATTGCATTGCTACCTTGAGAAGCATTTTTAATGCATAGCCATTTTATCTTTTTAGGAAGTAGTCTTTGATCTAACAAAAATAGTTCTTTCCCACTATATCTGATTGGAATTATCTTTGAATCTGTATATTCTGATAAAAATCTTAATATCTTATAGTCCTTCCAACCTTTTTTGATTTTTAAGCCTACACCTAGATCCATTATTAAACTTCCCTTTAAGATAAAAATTTTCTTAAAAGTTCATTTACTTTTTGGGGGTTCGCCTTGCCTTTGGTCTTTTTCATAACTTGTCCAACTAAAAATCCTAATATCTTAGTCTTGCCTGCTTTATATTTTTCTACCTCTTTAGGATGTTCAGAAATGACTTCATTTACTACCTTTGTAAGTTCTCCTTCATCACTTACTTGTATAAGTCCTTCTTGTTCAACAATATCTTTGGGTGCTTTCCCTGTTTTATAAGCCTTTTCAAATACTGTTTTAGCAATCTTACCACTTATTGTGCCATCATCTATGAGTTTTAGTAATTGTGCTAAGTGTTCTGGTGTTATAGGACATTCGGTAATATCTCTTTCATCATGTTTTAGCTCTCTTAAAAGCTCTACCATTATCCAGTTACTTACTGTTTTGGGATTATTGAATAATTCTACGCACTTTTCATAGTATTCAGCCAATTCTCTAGAGCTTGTAAGTACTCCAGCATCATAAGCTGGTAGTTTATATTGTTCTATAAATCGAGCCTTTTTAGCATCTGGTAGCTCAGGTAAGTCCTTTTTGATATTTTCAATCCATTCATCAGATACTTTTAAGGGTACAAGATCTGGCTCCGGAAAGTATCTGTAGTCATGGGCTTCTTCTTTCCCTCTCATTGGGAGGGTGATACCTTTTGATTCATTCCATAATCTTGTTTCTTGTACAACTTTTTGTCCATCCATTAAGAGAGCAGTTTGTCTTCTGATTTCATATTCAAGGGCTTTATGTACGTGTTTAAACGAATTCATATTTTTTAATTCTGTTTTAACCCCAAATTCCTTTGCTCCTCTTTCTCTAATAGAGACATTTGCATCGCATCTAAGGCTACCTTCTTCCATGTTACCATCACATATTTCTAGATACCTTACTAGTTGCCTTAATCTTTTAAGATAAGCTACTGCTTCATCAGGGGTTCTTATGTCTGGTTCACTGACAATTTCTATAAGAGGAACACCTGCACGGTTTAGGTCTACATAGCTTATAGGTCGGTGTTCATGGTGTATAAGTTTTCCTGCATCTTCTTCTATATGTATACGTGTAATGCCTATCTTTTTTTCTCCTCCATTTACTTCTATGGTTAACCAACCATGTTCAGCAAGTGGCAATTCATATTGTGATATTTGGTAGCCTTTAGGCAAATCTGGATAAAAGTAATGTTTTCTAGCAAATTGACTTATATTGGCAATCTTACAGTTTGTTGCAAGAGCCATCTTTATTGCAAATTCTACAACCTTTTTATTTAAAACAGGTAGTACTCCAGGAAGTCCTAAGCAGATTGGACAAGTATGAGAATTAGGAGATGCTCCAAACTTAGTTGAACATGAACAAAATATTTTTGATTCTGTTTTTAGTTGTACATGTACTTCTAGTCCAATAACAGCTTCGTAGTCCATTTTTTACTCCTTATATTATGGTTTAAGAATATTGTCCAATATCTTAACACGGAAGCTTTTTCTAGAAAATCATCTTTTAAACTAACATGTAGATTTTTATAGTTCAAGAAATTGAAGTTAGAAT
>CAZODM010000020.1:7661-27750 GCA_964578585.1 uncultured Desulfobacterales bacterium
TTTATAAATAAAAAAGACCGAGTAATTACTCGGCCTTTCTTATTAACTATAGTTTATATTTAGTTAACTATTAGTTTTACTTTTTGCGACCCTTTTTAGGTGTTTCTTCTTTGGGTTCCATTTTAAGATATTCTTTCATAAAGGTAACGATAGGATTTTGTCTTTTAACTACTTTTTTAGGAAGATCTACACCATTTTTACGAAGTTCACTAACTATTTTAGCAACTTGAAACTTACTAATACCAATCTTTTCAGCAATTTCTGATGCTGTCATTTCTGCATAGTTTTCGTAAACAAATTTTACATCTTCTACAGTATAAGGTCTATTTCTTTTTCTTTCAGCCATGGCTCACTCCTTTATAGGATTTTTTTAAGTTTCTTTAACCTTTAACAAACTAGTTATACAATGTCAACCATTATATATAAAATTTTTTAATATATTTTTATCAAATATACAAGGCTTATTTTAAATATATTTTCTAATTCAGATAACTTTTATTTTTTTATTAAGATGTTATATCAATTTTAGGTGTAGAGATATCTTTAATAAGCTTATAATAAGTCAAATCATAATGGATTGGCGTTATAGATATATAACCTCTAGCTAATGCTCCTGTATCTATTTCGGCTTCTCCTACTACAGGCATTGCTTCAGTTGCCTGCCAATAGTAGATATTACCTCTAGGATCAACTCTTTTTTCAAATCTTTCTATAAATTTTTGGGTAGATTGACGAGTAATTTTTATACCTCGAATTTCTTTAATAGGAAGATCTGGAATGTTTATATTGAGTGCAATAGTTTCTTGAAAGCTTTTATATAGCCAAGGTATAAGTTTTTTAATAATTTGTGCAGCTACGTTAAAATTGCCTTCTTTATATGTATTTAGTGATACAGCAATAGCTTTTATGCCCAAAATAGCTGCTTCTGTTGCCGCAGAAACTGTACCAGAATAGAGTAAATTAAGCCCTACATTAGCTCCTTGATTGATACCAGATATTACTAAATCTGGTAGCCATGGTGCTAAAGAATAGATAGCTAATTTTACACAATCAGCAGGTGTGCCACTAATAGCCCATACATTTTCTATTTTTATATTATTTAAAGATATTCTTTTGACTTTTATTGGATCACTAAGAGTGATAGCATGTCCAACAGCACTTCTTTCAGATTCTGGCGCTACAATACATAATTCATGTTTATCTGCAAGAGTTTTATATAACGCTTTTAATCCTTTTGCATGTATGCCATCGTCATTTGTTAGTAGTATTTTCATTGTTTTTCTTTTCTTTTTTCCTTTCTTGTTCAAGATAATGTATTAAGCATGATTGTCTATATTGGCAATAGTCATTTGGATGAAGACATCCTTTTTCTAATGGTACTTTTTTATTATCTTTTTGACAAAAGCCTTCCTGTAACATTTTTATATTTCTCCTTTTTATTAGATTCCTAACTAGTAAAGAATTTTTCTCTATGAGTATAATATAAAATTATATTATAAAAAAATAAAAAGATGACACTTGTAATAAAATATGATAAACTGAATGTTCATTCATAATTTATCAAGTAAAAAAGATAGATTGCAGCACCTATTCTGATAAAACCAAGGAGGAGGTTTTTTATGTCAGAAGAAAAGGTAAAAATTACCATTATTGGTGCAGGCCCTGGTGGTGTTGCGGCCGGGGTAGAGGCAAAGGTGGCAAATATTGAGCCTGTTACAATTCTAGAAAAAGCCAAAACCCCTTTTAATACAATAGAGACATTCTATCATAAGGGGA
Organism: uncultured Desulfobacterales bacterium; assembly: GCA_964578585.1. Taxonomy (GTDB): domain Bacteria; phylum Desulfobacterota; class Dissulfuribacteria; order Dissulfuribacterales; family JAMONC01; genus JAMONC01. Next base: position 9,438 of record CAZODM010000020.1, read on the forward strand.
AACGTGTAGATCCGGTGTACAGAAAGGTTAAGGTAGATCCTATTGGAACACTCTTTTTTGATACAGAAACAAAAGAACAATTTTTAGAGAGAATGCACAATATAATCAACGAATATAAACTAGATATAAGAACACAAAATGAAGTACAAAAGGTGATATCTGAATCAAATGTCTTTAAAGTTATAACATCAACAGGATTAACTTTAATTTCTCCGATAGTTATTGTTGCAATAGGTGTTTTTGGTAAACCAGTAAAACCTCATTACCCAATACCTAAAGAAGTCAAAGATAGAGTACATTTTAGAGTGTCCAAGAGTCCACCTACGGGAGAAAAGATATTAGTAGTTGGAGGTGGAGATAGTGCAGCAGAAGTAGCGTGTTTTTTAGCTGATAGAGAAAATGATGTTACACTTTCTTATAGAAGAGATAAATTTTTCCGTATGAATGATGTTAACTTAAAAGCTGTATATGATCGTGTGGATGCAAATAAGTTAAAGTTAAAAATGCCTTCAGATATTATAGAATTAAGACCTCATGAAGACGGGGTGGAGGTCGTCTTTAAAGATAACGGCCTAGAGGTATTTGATTCAATCTACTATTGTTTAGGGGGCATTACTCCTCAGGGATTTTTAGAAGATATAGGTGTGGAGCTAGATGGCAAAAAACCAAAAGTTGATAAATATGGAGAGACAAATATCGAGCGTCTATTTTTGGTTGGGGATATAAAAGAAGGTAAAGGTTCTATTATGGCTGCATTTAATTCCGCTAAGATAGCTATAGATAGAATAAAAGAAAAATATAAAGAATTAGTGTATGAAAATTAATTATTATTATGTACGATAATCTGCATTTATCTTTACATAATCTATAGAAAGATCACATGTAAGTACTTTATCTATTTCATCTCCTTGAAATATATCAAGGGTAATGGAAAATTTTTGTGCTTTCATCCTTTGGCGAGCTTGTTCCTCTGCTTTAGTCCCTAAGGGTAGCCCTTTTTCTAAAATTTTTACATTATCTATATAAAGATCTGTTTTATTAGGATTAAAAGATACTCCACTTCTTCCTGCAGCAGCTAATATCCTACCCCAATTAGGATCTTCCCCATAGATTGCTGTTTTTACTAAGGGAGATGAGGCGATTGTTTTAGCTATGGTAAAGGCATCTTTTTTTGTTTTACTACCACGTACTATAATTTCTACACTCTTAGTTGCCCCTTCACCATCTTCTACAATCATTTCTGCTAGAGTATACAATATTGAGTTAATAGAGGCTTTTATTTTAGATAACTCGTTACTAGTTTTAGTAATAATTTTATTGCCAGCTTGTCCATTAGCAAGTGCTATTACTGTATCATTTGTACTAGTGTCTCCATCTACTAATATTTTATTAAAACTGTTATTAACTGTTTCACTTAATATATCTTGCCATAAGACAGGGTCTATTAATAAATCAGTCATTAAAAAACAAAGCATTGTTGCATGAGGCTTAAAACTAGGGGATGTCATATCTGGGCCAATCATTCCTGCTCCTTTACATATTGCTACAATATTTATCTTGCTGGTGTCTATGGATAGCTGTTTTGAAACAATCTTTGTTCTTGTATCTGTCGTTAATATGGCATTTGCTACTTTTTGTAGGGCTTTTTCATTATTAGATAGTTTTTGTAATAACTGAGGGATAGACCTTATTATATTTTCTATAGGAAGCCTTTGGCCAATAACACCTGTGGAAGCAATAAGAATTTCATCCTCTGGTATTTGGCCTTTACATTTAAGCTCGTTTATGCAAGAAAGCCCATCGTTAATTCCGATTTCACCCGTACATGCATTTGCATTGCCACTATTTACTAAAATAGCTCTTGCCCAATATGGTGGGTATTTCATCTTTTCTATATCAATTAATACTGGAGCAGCTTTTACTATATTTTTAGTAAATGTTGCAGCGCAAGCAGCACTTGTTTTAGAATATATTAAAGCAAGGTCTAGTTTATTCTCTTTTATGCCAGAAGCTATAGCACTGTAGTAGAAGCCTTTTGGTAAATACACTGTTTATTTCTCCTTTATCCTTATGCAAAGTTAAAATACTATATTGCTATGAATATAAAAAAAGCAAGTCCTTACAATCTAAAAAGATGGGTTTATTTTTTGGCTAAGGAGATAGGCCCAAGAAGTGTGCATTACCCCAAGACTCTTTTAACGGTAGCAAATAGCATTGCAGATGAGCTAAGAGGTTTTGGATTAACAGTTAATCTAAAGGCTTTTACCTATAGAGAGCATAAGTATTACAATGTAGAGGCACTTATCAACAAGGAAGGACTATATAGAATAGGAAAGCCTGAAATTGTAATAGGTGCCCACTATGATACTGTTAAACATAGCCCTGGGGCTGATGATAATGCAAGTGGGATAGCTGGTTTAATAGAACTTTCTAGATTGCTTTGTGATTTACCTGTACCTATTAGGTTTGTTGCTTTTGCACTGGAAGAGCCGCCAGTTTTTGGTACTCAGTTTATGGGAAGTTATATTTATGCTAAGGAGCTTAAAAGTTCTAAAATTAAGTTACATGGTATGATCTGTCTTGAGATGCTTGGGTATTTCTGTGATAGAGTTGACTGTCAAAGATATCCTGTAGATATGATGAAAAAGATTTATCCTGATAGGGGTAATTTTATAGCATTTATTGGTAACTTACGTTCTCGTAAATGGACAAAAACTTTAAAAGAAGGATTTAAATTAGGTACAGATTTGGGGGTTGAAAGCCTTAATGTACCAAGTGGTATTATAGTAGGTACTGACCTTTCTGATCATAAATCTTTTAATGCATTTGGTTATAAAGCTGTTATGATAACTGATACAGCTTTTTATAGAAATCCAAACTATCATCGTCCTACAGATCTTCCTCATACACTTGATTATGAAAGATTTGCCAAAGTTATAGATGGTTTAAATAGTGCTATTAGATATATAGCTAAACTTTAGATAATATTTTTATAATTAAATCAATAATTCTTTTATTATACAGCATTGCTATGTGACTTATAGGATTTGTGATAATTTCAACCCACGATTTTATAGGAGATTTTAAAGAACTATTAGGTAAAACTAAATTATCAATAGGCGAATAAAATACATAACCTGTTATATGAATACTTGTATAATTATTTTTTAGATTATTTATTAATCTACCATTATATTTTAATTGTTTAGCTAGTTTTGATATACCAAAAGCTGCTAGTTTACTCCCACTATATGGAGTACCAAGAGTTATAATAGCTTTTATATGGTTACATATATTTAAATCTTTACCTATACTATAACAAAATAGTCCACCTAAGCTATGTCCAATAAGTATAATTTTATCATTTTGTGAACAGATTTCTATAATTTTTTGTTTTATTAGTTTATCTATATCTTCAAAAGAAGATCTATAACTATTATAATTTAAAATATATATATTTTTTATATTTTTATATCTTTTTAACTTATTTACGAAATAAATCCACGCTGTTTTGTTATGGAATAGTCCATGTACTAATACTATAGTAAGATCTCCATTTGTATTTAGTTTTATAGTACTAGGTATAAATAAATTAAATGGATAACAAATAGTAACGTACCATAAGTAGATAAAGTTATTAATAATTCCTTTTGTAATCCAATGTTTATATTTTCTAATATTGTTTTGTATATTAACTTTTTTAGTATTAAATAACTCGTACCAAAAGAACATGTAGGTTAATATAGAAAAGATTAAAAATATGGCAGATACAAAGACAAAAATGGATAGAATGAACTCAAAAATTTTTATTATCATTGGTGGCTAGATTTTTTAAACAAAACAAAATTATCTATTAATTTAAAAAATTATACAAAAATTTAACACTAACAGTAGCAAAAACTTTAAAAAATAAAAAGAACTTTAAAGAGGATGTAAAAAGAGGTGTTTACAATTTTTATTAATGAAGTTATCGTCACGCACCAGAGGTTATATTTATTGGCTTGTCAAATGGACAGACAGGCAAGGAGGATATTATGGTTGGAGTAGTTGTTGCTGCACATGGACAACTTGCTAAGGAACTTTATACTACTACAATTTTTATAGTAGGTAAAGCAGATCAAATGATGCCACTTTCTATTGATCCCTCAAGACCTGTGGAAGAGATGCAAAAAGAGATAGAAAAGGCCATAAAAAAGGTAGATTCAGGAGACGGTGTTTTAATCTTGACAGATATGTTTGGGGGTACACCTGCTAATATGTGTCTTGTCTTTCATAAAGAAGGAGAGGTTGAGATTGTAACAGGTGTTAATCTTCCCATGTTAATAAAATTGTGTCAGGGACGAGAGGGAAAGAGCCTTGCTGAAGTAGCTCAGGAAGTTGTGGAATATGGTAGAAAGAGTATTAATCAGGCAACAGAAATATTAAAGAAATAAATTATAAAAAATAATATTTGTTGGAGGTTGTTAGATATGGAACCACATTGGCCAAGCCTTTTAGGTCCAAAATTTTATGAGGAAAAGCGCTTAAGATCCCATCAAAATAAGATTATAGAGGAGCTCAATATAAGAACTGCTACATATGAGGATATCAGAGATATTAAATTTCTTGACCCTGATCTTTTTGGTTTTTCTAGTACAAATTCTATCTTAAAAGGAAGTCTTATAGTGGTTGCTGAGTTATATCATAATATTGTAGGCGTTATAGTTGTTAATATAGTAGAAGATGAAATGGAACTATTAAAGATAGTTGTTGATCCTAAATATAGAAGGATGGGTATTGGCAAGTCCCTTTTAAATAGGATGTTGGATATCGCAGAGCAGAAAGGCTTAACTGTTATATATCTTGATGTAAGTCAAAAGAATCTAGCAGCAATAGCTTTGTATCAAGCTTTTGGTTTTAAGGAATACGGAATTCGAAAAGATTATTATAGTAAAGGGGAAGATGCTATATTGATGAAATTAGAGCTTTCTGATCAACACAGGGAAGAACAAGCAGCATAATAATCTGTGCTTATTTTTTATTTTTAAAAGGCATCAACTTTTAAGTTGATGCCTTTTTTATGTAATTTTTTAATATTTTAGTATATCAGTTTTTTCTAAATTAGATAAATCTTATAAAATTTTTTAAAAATTATAGAAATTGAATCTCAATTTTCATTTTTTTATGTAAAATAAGGAATATGTGCTTATTTAAGCCAATGTCGTATTTGACTTAAAGACCAAAGTTATATTAAACAAAGCTAAACTATATTTAATTATAATTATTTAATAACAATTTTAATTTTCTGTTTTTTTAGTTCCAATTTTTAGTTCCAATTATTTTTAAATCCTAAAAATAGGTGAGCAAATAAAATGAAAGAGAATAATTACATAGATCTATCTAACCTTAGAGCTGATTTAAAGAAAAAACTTTCGAATTTAAACTTGGACTATTGTATGACGTGTGGACTCTGTGCCTCTGGTTGCCCTGCCACAGGGATAGAGGATATGGATCCTAGAAAATTTTTACGTCTCATTGTCCTTGGACAGGATGAAGCGGTTATCAATTCCAATTGGATATGGATATGTACCATGTGTTCTAGGTGTAAACATGCCTGTCCTATGGGGATAGATATAGGTAGAATTGTTTATGAGATAAGGGGTATGATCCCAAAGGATAAGAAACCTCGTAATCTTCAAAAGAGCTGTGATTTTCAGCTAAAAAGTTGCAGTACAGGTATTCCTGATAAAGATTTTGTATGGGTTATTGGAGAGATTTTAAGAGAACTTAAAGAAAATGAGCCTGAATGGAAGGACTTAGAAGTCCCAATTGATAAAAAAGGTGCTACCTATTTTGTGAATCAAAACGCTAAAGATCCTACAGTTGAGCCAGAAGGTATGATTCCAAAATGGAAGATACTTCATGCAGCAGGGCTTGATTGGACATATTCTTCAAAGTGGTGGGATGGGGCGAATTATTGTATGTTCACAGGAGATCCTAAAGAATGGGAAGAAGTTGTTCGTAAACAGGCTGAGATAGTAGATTCTCTTGGTTGCAAATATTATGTAAATACTGAATGCGGACATATATTTTATGCAGTTAAGGAAGGTTTAAAGAGGTTTAATATTAAACATAATTTTAAACTCATAAGTATTATTACTTTATATGCAGAACTTATAAAATCAGGAAAACTAAAAGTTGATCCATCTTGGAATAAAAAAGGTTTAAAGTTTACTGTTCAGGATCCGTGTAAATTAGTTAGACAAGGGGCAGGAGATAGTGTAGCAGAAGATTTACGTTTTGTAATTAAAGCTGTAGTAGGAGAAGAAAATTTTGTTGAGGTTTATCCTAATAAATCTAATAATTATTGTTGTGGTGGAGGCGGTGGAGCTCTTCAATCTGGTTTTAAAGAGCAAAGGAGACGTTTTGGACGCACAAAATTTGAACAATTAGCAGCAACAAAGGCAGATATTGTGATAACTCCATGTTATAATTGTCATGCACAAATTGAAGATATTTGCCAATATTATGGTGGTAAATGGAAGACTACTCATCTTTGGGATTGGATTATAAAGGCACTTAAGAGGTAATTTATGGATACGACAAAAAAGGTAATTGGAAGCGTATTGGTTGTAGGTGGAGGAATAGCTGGGGTACAGGCAGCTCTTGATCTTGCTGAAAGTGGTTTTTATGTGCATTTGGTAGAGCACAGTGCTGCAATTGGTGGTAAGATGGCACAACTTGATAAGACATTTCCTACAAATGATTGTTCTGCCTGTATACTTTCTCCTAAACTTGTTGAATGCGGAAGACATCTAAACATAAATCTACTTACACTTTCAGATGTAATAGAGGTCAAAGGTGAACCTGGTAATTTTACTGTAAAAGTACTTCAGCGTCCACGGTATATCGATATAGAAAAGTGCCTTGCTTGCGGAGATTGCGCAAGTAAATGTCCTAAAAGTGTACCAGATGAATTTAACCTTGGCCTAAATAAAAGAAAGGCTATATATCTACAATATCCGCAGGCAGTCCCTCTTAAATATGCAATAGATCCAGAACATTGTATTAGGATAAAGAGACCAGGGCGTTGTGGTTTTTGTCTTGAGCAGTGTAGAGTAGGTGCAATAAACTTTGATGACAAAGAAAAAGAGATAGAATTAAATGTAGGTGCTATAATTTTAGCAGTTGGTTTTAACTGTTTTGACCCATCACGGCTCGATTACACAGGTTATAAACTTTATCCAAATGTAATTACTTCACTTGAGTTTGAACGTATCTTAAGCCCATCTGGCCCAAGTAAAGGACATCTGATTCGACCTTCAGATAAAAAAGAACCAAAAAAGATTGCCTGGTTACAATGTGTAGGTTCTAGGGATATAAATCGAAGCGGACATCTTTATTGTTCTACTGTTTGCTGTATGTATGCCTTAAAACAGGCAGTAATTGCCAAAGAACACGCAGGTAAGGACCTTGAAACTACTATCTTTTTTATGGATATGCGGACTCCAGGGAAGGGGTTTGAGCAGTATTATGAAAGGGCAAAGCAACAAGGTGTTAGGTTTAAACGGGTTAGGATTCATAGTGTTCTTCCTTTGGGTAAGGACGATAAGCTTATCCTAAACTATGTAAATGATGATGGTGGTATTAGCCAAGAAGAATTTGATATGGTTGTTTTATCTACTGGGCTTGAGATGGACAAAAAGGCAGCACAACTTGCCTCAAGACTTGGAGTTAGACTTGATGGAGACAACTTTGTAGATACTCCTGCCTTTAGACCTATTGCTACTAATAAGCCTGGTATATTTGTTTGTGGTGCTGCATCTGAACCAAAAGACATACCTGTTTCTGTAGTTGAAGCCAGTGCTGCTGCTCTTGAGGCTCAGAGGTTACTTTTTAGTGCAAGATGGAGTGAGACTAAAGAAAAGGTATTCCCTCCTGAAAGAGACGTCTACCCAGAACCTCCTCGCATCGGAGTGTTTGTTTGTAGATGCGGTATAAATATAGCAAGCGTGGTAGATGTAGAGGCAGTTAAGGACTATGCAGCAACACTTCCTGATGTAGTTTTAGCTCAAGTAAACACCTTTACATGCTCCCAAGATACTATAGACCAAATAGCAAGGACAATTAAAGAATATAACTTAAATCGTGTGGTAGTAGCATCCTGCTCTCCGCGTACCCATGAACACCTTTTTCAAGAAACCCTTAGGGGGGCAGGTTTAAATATGTTTTTATTTGAGCTTGCAAACATAAGGGATCAAGATTCATGGGTCCATCAGAATGATCCTGAAGCAGCTACAGAAAAGGCAAAAGACCTTGTTAGGATGGCTGTATCAAAGGTTAGGCACAAGGAGCCTTTAAAGTATCAAGAAGTTGAGGTTCATCATCAAGCACTTGTAGTAGGTGGTGGAGTAGCAGGGATGAGTGCAGCGCTTTCTTTAGCAGATCAAGGCTTTCCTGTTTATTTGGTAGAAAAGTCTACTGCACTTGGTGGACACGCAAGGATGTTAACTCGTTCTTGGCAAGGACAAGAGGTAAGTTTTGTTTTAGAAAGAATGGTCAGTCGTGTTACAGACCATCCTAATATAAAGGTGTTTTTATCTACAAGTGTTGTGGAAGTGCAGGGATCTGTTGGACAATTTATTACAAAGCTATCAAATGGACGCACTATTGAACATGGTGTTGCAATAATTGCAGTAGGTGCGCAGGCATATAAGCCAGAAGGTAAATGGAATTTTTACTATGGTAAGGATCAAAGGGTAAAGCTTCTTCTTGATCTTGATCAAGTATTTTTAACTGATCAGGATCAATTAAGGGATCTAAAAAGTGCAGTTTTCATCCACTGTGTAGGCTCTAGGATACCAGAAAGGCCATATTGTAGCCGTTTTTGTTGTACTCATGCAATTGACCAGGCTTTAAGGTTAAAAGAGATAAATCCAGATATGGATATCTTTATGCTATATAGAGATATACGTACTTATGGACAACGAGAAAGACTTTATCAAGAGGCAAGGTCAAAAGGGATTATATTTATACGATATGACTTAGATCATATACCCGAAGTAACTAGACAAGGGGAAGAACTTATCATAACTGCTTTTGATCCTATACTTAAAAGCAAAGTTAGGTTGAGTGCAGATCTATTAGTACTTGCTACAGGTGTTGTCCCTGGTAATTCATCTAGAGAGATTGCAAAACTATTTAAGTGTGCGGTTGATAGTGAAGGCTTTTTGCTAGAGGCCCATATGAAGTTAAGGCCGGTAGACTTTGCAACAGATGGGGTATTTCTAGCAGGGCTTTGTCATTATCCAAAACCGATTGATGAATCGATATCTCAGGCACAGGCAGCAGCGGCAAGGGCTGCTACAATTCTTTCTAAAAAGGCTGTAGAGGTTGAAAGTATTGTTGCACAGGTAAATCCAGCTAAATGTACAGGATGTGGACTTTGTACTAAGGTGTGTGCATATCAGGCTGTTAAGGTAAATGAAGTAAGTAAAAAGGCAGAGGTAGATGTTGGCCTTTGTAAAGGCTGTGGGGCATGTGTGGCTGGATGTAGATGTGATGCTATAACTCTTTTAAACCTTGGCAATGAGCATGTTATGGCAGCAGTAGAAAGCTGCATGGAAGAATAACAGATGAGGAACTAAGTTATGGATTCTAAGCAAGTAGATAAAAATATAAATTGGCAGCCTAAAATAGTTGCCTTTTTGTGTAATTGGTGCAGTTATGCAGGGGCAGATTTGGCAGGTATTAGTAGATTTCAATATCCGCCCAATATTAGAGTTGTTCGAGTACCTTGTTCTGGAAGGGTAAGTGCTAATTTAATTTTAGATGCGCTTAAATCTGGAGCAGATGGTGTTCTTGTATCTGGTTGTCATCCTGGAGACTGTCACTATATCTCTGGGAATCTTTATGCAAGGAGACGTTTTGCAATATTAAAAAATCTTTTAGAGTTTGTTGGTATAGAATCAGATAGGATCCATTTTGCGTGGATTTCTGCATCTGAGGGGGAGCAATTTGCAAGGCTTGTAGATGAAGTTACAAGGCGAGTACGTAAATTAGGGCCAGCAACAAGGCTTGTAAAGAGGCTACCGGAGGTATGATGATGAAGGAATTTAGTGAAAAGATAATACAAGAGGCAAAGAGACTCTTAGAACAAAAGGAAGTAGATGCCTTTATAGGTTTTACTAAGGGTAGCCTTCCTATGACTACAAGGCCTTTTGTTGCAAGGAGCCCACAAGATGCAGAAAAACTTATATTTAATAGTTTTTGTGTTATGAACCTTGCAAGGTATCTTCCAGAGGTTTTAAAGTCTTTGGAGCCTCCGCGTAAGCCTCAAGATCCTCTTCCAAAGGGTCCGCTTCCAAAGGTTGGAATTTTAGCTACAGGGTGTTGGTCTAGAAATATTGTTGTTCAGATTCAAGAGAATCAGATTGATAGAGATAGGGTTGTAATAGTTGGTATAAAGGCTGCTGGTATGATTGATAAGAGAAAGGTGTTTGCTCATATAGGTGAAAAAGAAATAAACTCTGTAGAAGAGCAACAGGATAGAATTATTGTAAAAGGACCTGGTTATGAAGTAAAAATAGCAAAAGAGGAGGTTCTTAGAGATAATTGCCAAGTATGTGTGCACTTTAATCCTGTAATATACGATATTTTACTTGAGGCACCAGGAGCTCATGACAGGCAACCTAAATTAGATAGATTTAAACAGATAGAAGAGATAGAATCTCTTAGTAGTGATGAAAGATGGGCATGGTTTACAAAGGAGATAGAAAGCTGCATTAGGTGTTATGCATGTAGAAATGCATGTCCTCTTTGTTATTGTCCAACCTGTTTTGTAGATGATTCAAGACCCCAGTGGGTTGGGAAAAGCATTGATCCGACAGATACCCAACTTTTTCATATACTTAGAGCATTTCATATGGCAGGGCGTTGTACAGATTGTGGGGCATGTGAAAGTGCATGTCCAATGGGGATAAAGATGCGTCTTTTAACTAAAAAGATAGAAAAAGACTGTCTTAATCTTTTTAATACAGAAGCTGGTTTAAGTATAGATATATTGCCAGCTCTTAGTACATATAAACCAGATGATCCTCAGGATTTCTTTATTAGTGAAGAGCTATTCTCCAAGGATGCAAAGTAGCCTTAAAAAGGGGAAGATTTCATGAAACCTTTAAAGATAAAAAGAGAAAATATTAAAGATATACTAAAGTTAGTAAGTAATACATATAAAACATATTGTCCTCAAAGGACTAAAAAGGGGTTTATAGATTGGAGGATATTAAAACCTGATACCCAATTAGATATTGAATTTTTATCTTATCTCAATGAAGTAACGCTTCCTAAGTCCTCTATTAAACCTTTTTTCTTCCCTCAGCCAGAGACTATACTGGTGTTTAACTATGATCCTAAACAAGAGGATGCCTTTTTGCCAAAAGATGTTTTGGAGACAGAATCAGAGAAAGTTGATACTTTGCTCTTTGGAGTAAGGCCATGCGATGCTAGAAGCCTTGTTTTAAATGATATGCCTTTTAAAGAAGATCCTTATTATAATCTTAGACGCAAGAAGATATTTTTAGTTGGAATATCCTGTAAGGGACAGACTAGTACTTGTTTTTGTCTTTGGACAGGAGGAAGTCCTATCGGAACAGATGGGCTTGATATAATACTACATCCTTTAGAGGATGAATCTGGTTACATTGTAGAGGCAATTTCAGAAAGGGGAGAAGAGTTATTTGATTCTATATTCCCAAAAAAATTTTGTAATGAGGCAACCAAAGCTGAAATAGAAGAGATAGAAGCTAGGCGAGAAAAATCAAAAGGTGCTTTAAAGTCTATGCCAGAGCTTTCCTCTCAGCTTAAAGAAAAGGATCTAATGGCAGTATACAATGCTCCTTTTTGGCAAGATATAGCAATGAGTTGTATAAATTGTGGGGCATGTACGTTTTTATGTCCTACATGTTATTGTTTTGATATACAAGATGAGGTGGTTAAAAAGAGGGGAAGAAGGATAAGGTACTGGGATTCTTGTATGTTTCCACTTTTTACTCAACATGCTTCAGGGCATAATCCAAGAGGGGATAAGGTAAAAAGAGTAAGAAACAGGTTTTTACATAAGCTTAAGTATTTTCCTGAGCGTTTTGGCCCAATTTCTTGTGTGGGCTGTGGTAGGTGTATAAAGGAGTGTCCTGTAAACATAGATATTAGAGAAGTTATAAGAAATCTTTTGGCGGTGAAATGATGAAAGAAAACACTTTAAAAATAAAAAATCCGTATCTTCCGTATCCAGCGAGGATAGAGGACATAAAAATTGAGACAGAAGATGGTAAACTAAAGACATTTAAGCTAGTTTTTGAAGATGAAGCTATAAAAGAGACTTGGAATCATATTCCTGGGCAATTTGCTATGCTTTCTCTAATGGGCAAGGGGGAGATTCCTATTGGTATAGCCTCTTCTCCTACAGAAAAAGGCTATCTTCTCTTTACTGTATTTAGAACAGGTAAGGTGACAAATTTTCTACATCAGCTAGATAAAGGAGCACGTATTGGGGTTAGAGGTCCTCTTGGAAATGGATTTCCTGTAACTGACGAACTCAAGGGTAAAAATATTGTGATAATTGCAGGTGGATTTGCCTTTACTACTTTAAGGGCTACACTTTTATATTTGCTTGCAAATAGAGATGACTATGGAAAGATTACAGTTATTTATGGGGCAAGAAGTCCAGGTATGCTTTTATACAAAGAAGAACTTGACAGTTGGCAAAAAAGAGACGATTTGGACCTATATGTGACTGTTGATAGAGAAGCGCCGGGTTGGACTGGTCTTGTTGGGTTTGTGCCTACAATTACAGAGCAGGTTTCTCCTAGCCCAAAGGATGCAGCTGCACTTATTTGTGGTCCTCCTATAATGATAAAGTTTACTATGCCACCTCTTGAAAAGGCTGGCTGGAAAGATGATCAGGTCTATTTATCATTAGAAAATAGGATGAAGTGTGGTCTTGGTGTATGTGGCCATTGTAATGTTGGACCTGTTTATGTATGTAAAGATGGACCTGTTTTTAAACGTAGTGAGCTAAAGAGGCTTCCTGTTGAGTATTAAAGATAAGGACATATTTAAACCAATTTGTTATTCACCAATAGGGATTATCCATAGTCCTTTTAAAGGAAGGGCGGGGGTACCTTTTCAGCCATGGATGGGGAAAGGAATAGAAGGAGTTATTGAACTTGATCCTAAATTTAGAAATGGATTAAAAGATCTTGAGGGATTTTCACATATATATGTATTATTTCATATGCATCTTATAGATGATTACCATTTACATGTTATACCAGCATGGGATAGTAATGAACATGGTCTTTTTACAACCCGTTCTCCAAGGCGTCCAAATCCAATAGGACTTTCTCTTGTAAGGATAAAGAGGGTTCTTTTTAAAGAAGCTAAGATAGAAATTTTAGACGTAGACATGATAGATAAAAGTCCTGTTTTAGATATTAAACCTTATATTCCATTTTTTTATCCTCCAGAAAAAGAAGTAAGGGTTGGGTGGTTTGAAAGCTGTAAGGATAAACTTCTTAAAAAGATGTCAGAAAGCTAGTTCTTAATTTTTTTGGATTTGACAAGATCCAAAAATTTGGCTTTATTTTTAGGTAGCTTAGATTTAATTCTAATTAATTAAAAATTTTTATAATCTATAGAAAATTTTTAAACTTTTTGAGCTCTAAGCTTGACATCTGTAACCATTATGCTAAAAAAGCCTAAAGTCGGTTTATAAGGGGTGTGATCAATGAGAGAGAGGAGTGAGAGTCGTACCAAAGTGGCGAAGTTTGTAATTTTCGTCTGTTTTCTTGTAATTGCCCCATTAATCTACCATTTGACTCCAGTCTATGCTCTAAGTAACCAAGACTGTTATAGTTGTCATGGTTCTAAAGACATTCTCCACATGAGCAAGGCTGATTTGCGTCAAATGGTGATTCCTGTAAGGGGCGTAAAAAAGGTATCTCCTGGAGTAACAAGCCTTTATGTAGATCCTGCAAAATACAAGGCTTGTGTACATGGCAGTCTTGGATGTACAGACTGTCATACAGACATTACTCAGGTACCTCACAAACAGTATTTAGCACCAGTTGATTGTAGTATGTGTCACCCTGATGTAGCTGCCCAGTATAAAAAGAGTCGTCATTTTAAGATTAGTCATGAACCTTGTTGGGCATGTCATGATCCTCATTCAGAAGTTCCAATTAAGCAACTTTCTCAAAAGCAGCGTATTTCTATATGCTTACGCTGTCATGCAGGAACTCCACATGATTGGTTGCCACAGCCTCAAACCCACTTTAAGTATTTAGAGTGTACTGTTTGTCACTCACCAAAGGCAACCAAGGGGATGTTTTTACATTTCTATGTAGTCAAAAATGGAAAAAGAATTCCTGTAAATTACGCAGAACTTGCAAAGGCTCTTGATACTAAGAATCCAAATCTATTTGAGGTAATTGATACAAACAGAAATGGTAAACTTGATCCAAGGGAAATAAGAGTTGTTTTAGATGATCTTAAAGGGGCAGGTATTTCTTACTGTGGTTTACAAGAAGAGATTCTTGTAACAAAGCCTTACCATAACTTTACAGATCAGGTTAAGAATATAAAAGATTGTGCAATGTGCCATACGTCGGTCTCCCCGTTTTATAAGATTATTCAGGTGGAGATCCCAGAAAAAGGTGGTGGCTATAAACTTTATTCAGTAAGCAGACAATATCTTGCAAAGATGCCTCCTATCCCTAACCAACATGCATACTTAAATTCTGTACATGCTAAGAATGGTGTAACATGTCTAAATTGTCATTCTGAGTTTAAGGTACTTAAGAAGGGTGGGAAAGTAGTGGTTAAATCCCCAGGAGTTGTTGTATGTGCAAACTGCCATCCAGATATAATGGAGCAATACAAGAAGAGTCTCCATTATAGAGTAAGCAAAAAGATATGTTATAACTGTCATAATCCTCATGCAGTAGTACCATTTGATCAACTAAGTGCAGCTCAAAGAAGGGCTATTTGTGAAAAGTGTCATACAGATGCTCTACAAAAGCACAGTTGGCTACCTCAGGCTGGGGTACACTTTAAATTTCTTGAATGTACAATGTGTCATAGTCCAGGTGCGAAGAAAGGAATAGTTTACTTCTTCCAGGGTGTAACTTTAAATGGTAAAATTATACATTTGACTTATCAGGATTTAGCTAAATTGTTGGGCAAACCAAAGGTAGATATAAGCAAATATATTGAGAAAAATCAAAATGGTAGAGTGAGTGCCTTTGAATTGGCCTCTTTCTTAAAAGAGTTAAATGTTAATAAGTCTCGTTTAGCAGATATGGATCTTAAAGAAGTTTATATGGGCGTTCGACTTGTGGTCCTAAAGCCTGTGCATAACTTTACAGATAAAGGTCTGAAAGCAGCAGATTGTACAATATGTCATTCTGCTAATGCACCATTCTATTCAAAGGTTTTACTTGAGATCCCAGAGGCAAGTGGTGGTATTCAGACACTACCTTTAGATAGGACTGTGTTAACAGGTGCTCATGGAATAGTTGGTACAAGTGATTTTTATCTCTTAGGTGAACACAGGCTTACCAAGCAAGACCTTGAACAACTTTGGTATACAATTAAGTCTATTGGGTATAGATGGCTTGATATATTAGGTGTATTGATTTTATTGGGTGGATTTGCATTTGCTGGATTACATACCTTCTTTAGAATTCTTACTATAGGTAATCGCAGCAAGCATATTAAATAGTATTATAGGTAAAAAAACTAGGCTGGCTCTTTGTATGCCAGCCTAGAAAAACTTTTTTAAATTAGAGAGATGAGGAGGGACAATGTCAGAGCATAAGATTTACCTCCATCCAGTTCCTGTAAGGATTTGGCATTGGATACATGCGTTAGGAATTGTGCTTTTGGTCTTAACTGGTATACAGCTACACTTTCCTGGCCTTATAAAGCTGTTTTGTTGTTTTAAGACAGCAGTAGCTGTACATAACTTCTGCGGATTTATGGTGTTGGCAGATTATATTTTATGGTTGGCATTTTATGTGTTTACAGGGAAATTGATTAAGATATATGTTCCTACTAAAAAGGACATTACAGAAGGACTTCCTCAACAGGCTGCATTTTATCTTTATAAATATTTTAAAGGTGAACCTCCCCCATTTGAGCCTACTCCAGATGCAAAGTTTAATTCCCTTCAGAAATTTGCATACTTTTTTATCATGTTAATTTTAGTTCCTATTCAAATAGCAACTGGGGTAATGCTTTATGATATAAAACAATTTAAACCTATAATAGATGCTTTTGGTGGAGTACAGGTTATAGATGCAATACATTTAGTATTAGCATATTGTTTTGCCGCGTTCTTAATGGTGCATGTATACTTATGTACATTAGGGCATACTTTCTGGGCTCACTTTAAGGCCATGATTTTAGGTTATGAAGAGGCACATCATTAATGTAAGTTAATTAACTAAAGGTTATAGAAATGAAAGCCGGCTTTTAATGGCCGGCTTTTTTTATGAGAGTTATTTTTATTTAGTTTAGAGGTTATAACTATGGATAGAGTAGTACGTAAACCAGAAGTTCTTGCTCCTGTTGGTTCGTGGCAGTGTTTTTGGGCAGCAATAGAAAATGGTGCAGATAGTATATATGCGGGTTTAAAGGGATTAAATGCTAGAGACCTTGCTCCTAATTTTGATATAAACGAAATGGCGTCTTTAGTTGAAGTTTCACATAAACATAATGTAAAGGTTTATGTGACATTAAACAGTCTAATTAAAGAGAATGAGATTGAGGAAGTAGTTAAATATCTTTGCGCATTAAAGCATATAAGACCAGATGCTCTTATTATCCAAGATATTGGCTTATTGTATCTATGCAAAAGATTTTTTCCAAAATTTGAGCTCCATGCAAGTACATTGATGGGATTTCATAATAGTGCAGGGGTTATTACTGCAAGAAATCTTGGATTTAAAAGGGTGGTTCTTGCAAGAGAACTTACATTAGAGGAGATACGTGCATGTTGCAGGGTTGAGGATATAGAAATTGAAATATTTGTAGCAGGTGCCCTTTGTTTTAGTATCTCAGGACTATGTCTTATGAGTAGTTTTTTAGGTGGAAAATCTGGTATGAGGGGCAGATGTGTTCAGCCGTGTAGGAGGCGTTATAATATAAAAGATAAGTTTGGATATTTTTTTTCTATGAAGGATCTTTGTCTTATAGATTTTGTACCAGAACTTATAGATATTGGGGTTAAGGCATTTAAGATAGAAGGAAGGCTTAGGCCTGCCCATTATGTTGCTTCTATGGTTAAAGCATTTAGATTAGCAATAGATGATCCTTTGAGATTGGATGAGGCAAAAAGGATAGCTAAAAATGCATGTGGAAGACCTCATACAACAGCATATATAAAAAATCCTCATCCTGATGATGCTATTGATCCTTACTTAGCACCTAATACAGGTTTATATGTAGGAAAAGTCTTAGATGTTTTGGGAGAAAAACTCCTTTTAGAAAACAAAATAGATGTTAGTATTGGCGATAAGTTACGATTTGTAGATAAGAAGCAAGATATACAAAAAAGTTTTAGTGTTATAAATGTAGAGTTAAATGAACGAAGGGCTGGTATCTTATTATCTCTAGATAACAAAGATAAATCAAAGCTAAATAAATTTTTTAGAAAAGGTATATTAGTGTTTAAGACATCTAGTTTTTATAATGTAAAACCAAAAAGACCACATTTAAAAAGACTTGATTTAAGCAATATCCTGAGAGAGCAAAGAGCAATATTAGAAGATATTAAAATCAAAAAGAGATTTAAAAGAGATATTCAAAGACAAAATATTATTAAAATTTCAAAGGCCTCTCAATTATCAACAATTAAAATTAAGCCAGATAAAATATTTTTAGATATACAAAGTGAATTGCGTTCTACAATAAGGACATTTAATTATCTTAAAAAGAAAAATATACTTCGTGATACAGTTTGGTTTTTACCAGTTTTTATTCCAGAGGAAGAGAGTAAAAAATTTAAATCTTCTTTAGAGTGGCTTTTTAAAAAAGGGTGTAGAAATTTTGGTATTTCTAATTTAGGGCAACTTTCTTTTTTAAATGCTATTAGCAATAAGATTACAATATATGGATCATATCAACTTAATATAGCTAATTCTTTATCAATTAAGGCCTTAAAATTTTTAGGTATTAAAAAGTTAGAGTTTAGTATTGAGTCAGATTTTCGTAATTTAGAATCAGCCTTAAAAAATTCTCCTTCATCAGTAAGAATATATCAAAATGTATTTGG